>JAKQPD010000318.1 GCA_029564935.1 Bacteroidota bacterium | reverse complement strand
CTTTATGTTCATCTGAAATCATCGGTAGTCAGGAATGAACTTCTTATGCTCCGTCAGGCGTTGAAAGAAAAGCTGAATGCAAGATCAGGGACGGAGGTAATAAAGGATATTGTTTTGCGATAATTTCTACATAAGATCTGATTTAATTATTAATTGATCGGGGTCCTGTAATAATCTGCATTGACGTTTAATGAATTGCCGGGGTTATTTTATTGGATTATTCCATGGTAGAGACATGCCATGGTAGGGACATGCCATGGCATGTCCTTACGTATGTATCCCCATGTACCCGTAGGGCCACGCCATGGCGTGGCCCTACAATCCAATGATGTGCCCCCCACACATCGCCATGGTGTGGCCCTACAATCCCATGGTGTGGCCTACAATCCAATTGTGTGGCCCTACAATCCAATTGCGTGGCCCTACAATCGCCAATTGCGTGGCCCTACAATCGCCATGGCGTGGCCCTACAATCCAATGATGTGCCCCCCACACATCGCCATGGCGTGGCCCTACAATCCCATGATGTAGCCTACCATCCAATTGCGTGGCCCTACAATCCCATGATGTGGCCCTACACACATCGCCATGGCGTGGCCCTACATCTACCATGATAAAAAAATATAATTATACGATTTCGTAATTATTCCCCCGGATACGGATTGTTTTCCTGAGATTTTTATGTGATATGAACCGGTAATCATTACCTCCATGGTTCAGAATAACATTCCTGTTATCTATTGTAACAGATAATTCTGCAGAAGGATCTTTTTTAATTATGAAATCGGCAAGAAGGAATGCTTTCTCGATTCCGTCACCGCGGCAGAAATTCCAGACTTCATCAGGCAAAGCCAGTCGCTGGCCGTCATAAATTGATTCATTGTGCAGTTTCTCAAGAATGACAGATACTTCTTTTATGCTTCTGCCGTTCAGATCGTCAAAACAAACGGGATTCCGCTCAATTGCCGCTTTGATGAACGGCTTCCAGTCTGTCATGTCCATCTGCCTGTAAACATATAACGTCAGAAGCGCTGTTTCGGATTTCGCGGAAAGACGATGAATTTTTGTCACAATTTTTTCACGTGTATCCTCAAGTGTTATTTCCGGTGAAACGGACGGAAGATAATTTTTAGCTACATCCGGTAACCTGGGCTCGGTTACAATAAACGTTGAAATATCCCTGAACAGTTCTGTTATTGCCCCGGGCCGGATATCAGAATTCAGTTCCAGGAATTGTTTCTCAAGCTCCTGAATGCTCCTTCCGGTATTTTCCTTAAGTATATCCTCTGCCTGATGAAGAAAGATCTTCCCCGGAAAGGGGCTGAGATGAAATTCATCTCCTTCGATCTCTTTGATCAGAAGGTCCCTTGTTTCAGCAGATACACTGTATTTGCTTGTGTGTTCATATTCAAACATTTTTTCAAGAGTGATATACCGTTTGATACCCGAACATTCACACACAACCTGGAAAAGTGATTTATACTTTGATTTGAATCTTAGAAAATTTATAAATACTTCCGGAGTAAGATCTGTACGGAGGAAGTCCCTGAGCTTTTTTGAAAAATATTCATAGGATTTCCTGTCGATTGTGGCAGTCTCATTGACTGTATGAATGTATCCTGAAATATGGCTTACTATTGTTACTTTCTCATTTTCCAGGGCTCTTCTTGCCTTTTCGGAAAGGGAAGTACCGTTAAACCACATGTTTTTTGTGACTATTCTGCGGTTATTGGTTATAATACCTTCCTTTTCGGGAATGAAATTTTGCGAATGCAGCGGTGTGGCTATGAGGAATATTTTTTCGAGAGGTATCCTGGCTATAATAAATATGGCTGCAGCGTACAGCGCTGATAGCGAGACGCATTCGCCTGCGCCTGTAGTAAAATTATCTTTGTATCTGAAAGCTGTCATCGCCTCAACAGTCTCGGTCTTCCAGTACGGGATCACATCCGTATTGAATTTGTCCAGTCCGAAGTGCTTCCTGATATCAATATCAAAGTAGTATTTATCACCCTCGTACCCGAAAAGTGCATTTGACTGCTTCAGCATATCCATGTCGAAGAAATCCCTGAATCTTTCAATCTCACGGCTTTTTGTTGTGAGGCCCCAGGTAGACAGATCGAGGTTAAAAACATAGTTCTGGATAATGAACTGCTTGATCCTGTTAATTTTATAATTAAAACTCTTTTTCTCTATATCATTGAACCATGGGTCCTTTCTCCATTCCCAGATAACGGGCGACATGATATTTGCGAGAACAAGAGGATAGAACAGCTCGGGAAAAATGAATATCTCCATATCGGAGAGGGTAAAAGCTGAGGAGTACTTTTCTAGGGTCCTTTGATCGGAAAAGTCAACAGCTGTTTCAGTAATCATAATAATATGAGATCGGTATTTTTAGAATCTTTCTATGTCTGAGAAGAAGAAATCAGCTTCTCTCCGTGCACTTTCGTCACTTTCGGAGCCATGAACCGCATTCATCCTTACAGATATGGCATATATTTTCCGTATAGTTCCCGGTTCAGCTTTTTCAGGATCGGTATTGCCGAGAAGGTTCCTGAATTCCTCTACTGCATTTTCACGTCTGAGTATCATAACAATTACCGGTCCCGAAGTCATGAACTCGATCAACCCCTCAAAAAAGGGCTTGTCTCTGTGTTCATCATAAAAATTTTCAGCCTGCTGTGTGGTAAGCATAATCATTTTTAAACCCGTGATCTCAAAGCCGGCTTCATTTATCATAGCCAGGATCGGTCCGGACTTGCCTGTCCTTACGGCATTGGGTTTTATAATAGCAAATGTCAGATCACCATTCATTTTTTGCCTTTTTCGTAATTGTACTTCCGGCGCTTCTAATCGGGAATATTGCTTATCTTTACGCCCTTAAATTATGAGGAGCAAAGATGCCTGATTTATACAAATATACAAAAAGATTATCTGAACATTTTTTCAACTCAGATAACATCTTGCTGATCAGTCACATAAATCCTGATGGTGATGCAATTGGTTCACAGCTTGCGCTTTATCATTATCTGGTCTCCTCAGGCAAGAATGTAACAATGATCTCTCCAAATAATCTCCAGGAATTCCTCAGATGGATGGAGGGGTCGGATCTTATTCATGTATATATCCGCCAGAGGGAAAAGTGCAGAAAGCTTGTTGAGGCAGCAGATCTTATAGTGATGCTTGACTTCAATCAGCCTGACAGGCTTGGAGAAATGGAAGATCTTGTTACCGGATCAGGAACTGTAAAAATAATTATCGACCATCATCTCGATCCGAAAGGTTTTGCAGATTTTGAAATTTCTGATTCCGGCTACTGTTCAACTGCCGAGCTTGTTCATGAACTGATCACAGAAATGAACGGTAACCCTTTCCGCAGCAAACCTTACAGTGAGGCAATTTATGTGGGGATCATTACCGATACAGGTAATTTTGAATATGGATCATATACGAGTCGCACTTTAAGGATCGTTGCTGATTTACTCGATACTGGTATCGAAAAAGAAAGAATTCTTAATCTCGTTTACAATAATTTCTCCGAGAACAGATTAAGACTTCAGGGATTCGCTCTGAATGAAAGAATGGTCGTACTGCCTGAGTATCAGACAGCTTATATATGGCTTACCCGGGCTGATCTCGATGATTATAAATATGTAAAGGGCGATACTGAAGGATTTGTAAACCTTCCCCTTTCAATAAAAGGGATAATTTTCTCGGCATTCTTTGTCGAGAAGGAAGGTTTTGTAAAGCTTTCATTCCGTTCCACAGGTAATTTTCCGTCAAACAAATTTGCATCGGATTTTTTTTCGGGGGGCGGACATATGAATGCATCAGGAGGTGAATACAGGGATTCGCTTGAAAATTCAATTGCTTATTTTTTGAAGATCCTTAAGGAAAATTTCAGAAGCCTGAACGGGAATAAATAAGGAAATGATAATAAGAGTTTTAGTTATTACGTTATTTATTATATCTTTTTTTTCGTGCAGACAGGCTCCGGAACAAAAGAACGTTCAGCCTCCCGGGAGAAAAGAGCTGGCAGATCTGAACAGGTATCTTGTCCGGAAAGACAGGGAGAGGATAGAAGGTTATATTGAAAGAAGAGATCTTGAGATGACGGAATCACAAACAGGATTGTGGTACCAGATCATTTCGGGGGGACGCGGTGATTTTCTGTCAAATAACCAGAAGATAGTTATGGAATATACCTGTTCGCTTCTTGATGGTACAAAATGTTATTCATCGGAAGAGTCAGGACCGGAAGAACTGATTATCGGAAGAAGTGAAATGGTTCCCGGACTGGATCAGGGATTGAAAATGCTGAAACCGGGAGGAGAAGCGGTTTTCATTATTCCTCCTTACCTGGCTTATGGCCTTAAAGGCGACGGTAATAAAATACCGGCCAGGTCAGTAATTGTATATGAAGTAAGAATTTTAAACAACTGAAATAATTAATTTTTGAAAATGATGATAAAGATGAACAATTTAATTAAAGGTTTTTTATTTACGGGATTGATAATGATAATGCTTTCTTCCTGTGACCTTACAAAAAAATATGAGAAGGAAGAAAAGGAAGAGATATTGAATTATCTGAATCAGCACCCCGAACTTGCTTTTGAGTTGAAAGAGAGTGGATTATATTATCTTGACGTTACAGTGGGCACTGGTGAAAAGCCTGTGGCAAAGGATACAGCTTTTGTTACATATACCGGTTATTTCCTTGACGGTACGAAGTTTGACACCAATGTTGGAGGCGACCTGTTCGCATTCCCGGTTGGAGAAAGTTATGTTATTCCGGGATTCGATGAAGGTGTTATGTACATGAAGGAAGGTGGAACTGCCAAGTTGCTTATACCTTCTTTTCTTGGCTACGGGAACTCAGGTTATTATATGTCGGCATATACTCCTCTTCTCTTTGAGGTCAAGCTTGACAGTATTGCACCGTACGCCGGAAAGTAGTATTTCTATTGCATAACATATACAACTAACCTGTTATCAAGATCGGGTTTGTCAGCTTTCCATTCAGAAATTCTCATAGTCCTGATGAATTCTGATGGAAGGCTGATATCTGCCGCTATACAAAGCAGGGTTTTGCTGTTACAGACAGATAAAAGTGTCTCCAGCATACGCGAATTCCTGTAAGGTGTTTCCATAAATATCTGGGCATAACCTTCGTGAGCCTTCTTTTCGATTTCTTTTATGCATGAAGCACGCTCCTGTGGTTTGACCGGAAGATATCCGTGAAAAGTAAAGTTCTGACCGTTGCATCCGGAGGCTGTTAACGCAAGTATTATAGATGAAGGTCCTGACAACGGTACTATTCTTATGTTCTTTCTGTGCGCAACAGCGATCAGGTTTGATCCGGGATCAGCAATCCCCGGCAGCCCGGCCTCACTCATCAGACCTATATCTGTGCCATTCATCAGAGGCTCAAGGAACTGACTTATGTCATCTTCGCGGGTATGCTCATTAAGTTCTGAAAAACTACAATCATCAATGGGGAAGTTTTTATCAATAAGCCTCAGAAACCTTCTTGCACTTCTTATCTCTTCAACAATAAAGAACCTTAACTGTTTTGTTATGCTGAGAACCTTTTCGGGGATGACCGATGAGAAATCATTTCCCCCAAGTGTAACCGGAATAAGATATAATCGTCCTTTCACTGTTCAGAAGTTTATCAAATATAGTAAAATATGAAGTAACTGTGCCGATGCAAAAAATATCATGTCCTGTTTGGTACTATTGAATTTTAATATAGGTTTGTCTGCAAATTGATCAATTGTGAAAATCACTTTTTTAGGTACGGGGACATCTCAGGGTGTTCCGGTGATTGCCTGTGAATGCAAAACATGTTTATCTGAAGATCAGCACGATAAGCGTCTGCGGACATCTGCACTGATTGAAATTGACAGAACCGTGTTGCTTATTGATGCCGGTCCGGATTTCCGCCAGCAGATGCTCAGGGAAAATGTAAAAAGACTGGATGCAATCATCCTTACACATGAACATAAGGACCATATTGCAGGAATGGACGACGTGAGGGCATTCAATTATAAAAGCCAGGATGCGATCGACATTTTTGCCGAAGAACGGGTTCAGAAAGCCATAAAAAGCGAATTCTCTTACGTTTTTGCTGAATATCAGTACCCGGGCATACCTAAAATGAGATTAAACAATATTGACGGTTATGGATTCAGGATCAAAGGGATCGAAATTATACCAATAAGGGTACGTCACCTTCATCTTGAGATATACGGATTCAGGATCGGGAATTTTGCTTACATAACCGATGCAAACTATGTTCCCCAGGAGAGCAGGGAAAAACTGTTTGGTGTGAAATATCTGGTTATCAATGCGCTGAGGAAAGAAAAACACATATCCCATTTCAGTCTTCGGGAAGCGATCGATTTCATAAGGGAAATTTCACCCCGGAAAGCATTTATTACACATATAAGCCATCAGATGGGGTTGCACAGCGAAGTGAGCCGCGAGCTTCCTCCAGGAATATGTCTTGCTTACGATGGCCTCAGCTTTATTTGTGATGACTGATCCTAGAATTTTCTCTTCTTATAGCTTTTGACAAGCTTTTTCTGATACCCCGATGAGAAATAATAGCGGTTTCTCCCAAGCTGGGAAGTGTTTACCTTGGATGCATCAGCCCTCTTCTTATAATAGGGATTCTGCTTCGAAGGTGCACAGCTGGTAAGCATTGCAATGAAAATAAACAATGCAAAATACTTTATTATCCTGACAGTTTCACACATCCTTTTATCTGGATCAGAAAAGATTGCTAAAAATACAAATTTTTACCCAACAAAACAAATCCTTAGATCAGCATGTTGATTTTTAGTACTTTTTCAGACAAAAAACAATTTTTTCATTAACGTTATGTTATATTATTCAAGTATATTAATGGTGAAATTTTTTATCTGTTAATTAGCTTTTTATAAATACAGATTTGCTGCGTTTTATGTCGAACATTATTTCATCCCTGACAGGAAAAACCGCAATTATTCTAAGGAATTGCTGCATTATATTGTTATTTACAGTAAACCAGGCTTTTGCTCAGGGGATAGAGCAGATTGGCATTGAGGCGACCCGCGGTCTGATTACCGGCAGGATATACCTTGCAGACAATTCAACAATAAATCTGGAAGCACCCAGGCCGCTGTTCAGTTTTCTTCTTAACGGCAGATATTGTACATCAGCTGATTATGAAGCTGTTAAGAATGACTCTGTTTTCTCACAGACTGTTGATGGTACCCTGAAGATCACTTTCCGGCTGCCTGATGCCGGAGATCCTGACTGGGCATGCGGTATAATATTTAAAAACACAGGTTCCGATACCCTTATTGTCAGCAATGTTGTTCCCTATGGTGAGGATAAATCTTCAGTATATATAACCGGTCATGGTCCGGCCGGCCTTGCCAGAGCCTGTCTTTTCCGTCCCGGTTACAGGCCTGTCAGGGTGATTCTGCCGGATAATGCCTGGGAACTTGGTTATTCTTCATTTTCAGCAGGCCATGAACAATCATTATGCGGACTTACACGCAGGACCAAAACAGATGGAGCCATTAGAAAAAGGTATGAGACCTTGTTAGTTCCCGGATCATCTGTAACATATACGATGTACACCTCACTTTACAAGGGAACCTGGCAGGATGGAATCCGCAAGGTATTCAGAGATAAGTATTTATATGACATTAGTAAATTTGATTACAAACTATATGAGCGGAATGACCTTACCTGGATAAGGGAATCCTACCTTATAATACTTCAGATGGCATGGGACAGGGAATTTTATGACAGGCTTACAGGTAAATACACATATCCGGAGCTTCTGAAGACTGGGATACAGGATTTCGGGAAGATCGATGTTTACGGGATATGGCCTACATGGCCGCGTCTCGGCCTCGACAGGAGAAATCAGTGGGATTTGTACAGGGATCTTCCCGGTGGTATTGCCCAGCTGGGTAATTTTGTAAAGTTGTCACATTCATACGGCACACGCTTCTTTATAGCTTATAATCCATGGGATAACAGTACAAGGAAGGAAGATCATTACAGGGGAATGGCGAAGCTGATTAAAGAAACTGATGCCGATGGTGTTGTACTTGATACAAGAGGGAACTCGAGCTATGAACTGCAGGCGGCTGCTGACAGTGTCAGAAAAGGCGTTGTAATGTTTTCAGAAGGAATGGCTGTTGTAAAAGATATGCCGGGAATTATCTCCGGACGGGTCCATAACGCAATATTCTTAAGTCCCGAACTGAATCTTAATAAACTAATTAAACCGGATTTTGCCATTTTCAGGGTCTGCGACGTGGGAGAGGACCTGATACACCGCGAAACTGCAATTTCGTTTTTTAATGGTTACGGTACAGAACTAAATATGTTCCGTCCGGGAGGAAGGAACGACGATTTCAGGGCCGATATGGATTATCTTGCACGGACCACTTTCATCCTCAGGCAGAATAATGATGCATTCCTGGATAAGAACTGGACACCCCTGATCGAAACTGCGACCGATAATATTTTTGTTAACAGATGGCAGTCAGGAGAAAAAACTATTTATACTGTCCTTAATCTCAGGCAGGAAGGATTTTCAGGAAAGCTTTTTCAGGTGCCGGTACGGCAAGGCAGGCACTATGTCTCACTCTGGAACCACGAGAATCTGATTCCCGGGCCGGTTAACGGAAAGACTATGATACCGGTGAAAACTGAAGGCTGGCCTTCTGATTGGAGCGGAACAAGAAAGGAAGGTTCTGTTGATTGCATTGCTGAATTTCCCGAAATTCTCAGGTCTGAGCTGATAAATGGTGATTCGGTAAAGATTAATTACCCCGGATCCGGGAAGCTCGTTTTGTGGAAAGGTAATCCTTCTTACAAAGCAGAAAAGAAAGAGTTGAAGGTTATAAGCGATACAATTGTAAGCGTCAGGAACCTTTTCGGTTATTATGAAGGAAAGCTGGTGATCCAGCTTATTGTTAACGAAAGGCTTGCCGATGAGAATGTTATTAATGTAAGAGGAGGGGAGCCATGGCTGATAAGCCGGATCACGCGGTCTGTACCTGCAGCTGAAATACCCGCTGATATGGTTCTTGTTCCCGGAAGGAATTTTTCATTTGAGGTTTCACCGACTGATAATTTCATTCCTTACCCGGCCATCAGCAATAAGATTTTCCAGATAGACAGTTTCCTGATTGACAAATTTCCTGTCACAAATGCTCAGTATTACGAATTCATCATGAGAACAGGCTACCGGCCAGCCGATACAACCCGGTACTTAAGGCACTGGGTATCTGGTATGTATAAACAGGGGCAGGATAAGTATCCGGTTGTATATATTAGTTATGAGGATGCAGTGGCTTATGCCCGGTGGGCTGAAAAAAGGCTCCCATCAGAAGCTGAGTGGCAGCTGGCGGCACAGGGCCCCGATAAACGGAAATGGCCCTGGGGTAATGAGTTCCATGCCACCAATTGTAATAATGCTTTCGACAGGCCAACCCCTGTTGATGCATTTACGAAAGGACAAAGCCCGTATGGAGCACTGGATATGGTGGGGAATGTATGGCAGATGACAGGTGATATGTACTTCAACAGTACGAATTATTTCATATCTATCAGGGGAGGGAGCTTTTACCATCCCGAGTCCGGTTCCTGGTATATTGAGGGAGGCCCCCAGCCGCTCGACAGAACCCAGATAATGCTCCTTGTATCACCAGGCTTTGACCGCAGTGAAACTGTCGGGTTCCGCTGTGTCAGGGATATAGATCCGAAAAATTTCAGATCAGGTAAATAATGGAAAGAAAAACGTATTAAAATACGTTTTTTAATACGTTTTTTAATACGTTTTTTAATACGTTTTTCTTTTACAGCCTGGTCAATATTGGAGCTTACCGGCTCCGTTCCCAATTTCAGGTTGGTAGAAGTCCGGCACCAATCCTGTTTTAATTGTATATGCCTTGGCAAGTTTGATCATGAAGTTCTCTGCCTCTTCTTTCAAAACAATTGAAACTGTGCAGCCACCGAAGCCTGCCCCGGTCATCCGTGTGCCTATCACCCCGGGTAGTTTTCTCCCTTCATATACAAGTGTGTCGAGCTCTGTGCCCGTAACTTCATAATCGTCTTTCAGGGAGTCGTGCGACAGGTTCATTAATTCGCCGAATCTTTTAATATTGTTTTCTTTCAGCACTTTTACAGCCTCAATTACTCTTCCGTTCTCGCTGATCACATGCTTTGCCCTGCGTCTTACAACAGGATCGGAGATATATTTCTCCAGTACATCCAGATCACCTGTTACCAGCTCACTGAGGTTTCTTATGGGTTTGTATGCCTGCAGAAGCTCAACGGCTTTTTCACATTCCGCTCTTCTTTCGTTATACTTTGAACCGGTTAGTCCACGCCTTTTGTTTGTATTTGTGATAATCAGCGAAAAATCATCCAGGATTACAGGAACATTTTCATAATCAAGAGTATCACAATTCAGGAAAATTGCATGATCTTTTTTGCCGAAACCTACCGCAAACTGATCCATTATACCGCAGTTCATTCCAACGAATTCGTTTTCAGCAAGCTGACCCATCTTTACAAGTTCGAGCGTAGTAAAGCCTGCATTGAACAATTCGTTAAGGGCAACTGCAGTTACAATTTCAATAGAAGCCGATGATGAGAGGCCTGCTCCGTTTGGAACATCACCGTAATAAAGGAGTTCAAGACCGCTGATCTTTTTCCCTCTTTTCAGAAATTCATTAATCACACCGAGAGGATAATTTATCCATGTTTTACCTGTGTTTTTGAACAGGCCGTCAATAGTTGTTTCTTCGTCATGGTCAAAATTCAAAGTGCTGAATTTTAATTTATTCCCTTCGGTTTTTCGTATAAGCAGGTAGGTACCGTAATTGAGGGCACAGGGGAAGACATATCCGCCGTTATAATCGGTATGTTCGCCGATAAGGTTAACTCTCCCGGGTGAGAAAAAAAGAACAGGCTTTTCATTCCTGTTCCCGTATTTCTCATAGAATTTGTCAGAGAAATGTTTCTTATTCATCAGTTATACTTTAAGTTTCTTCTCAATTTCGTTTATCTGGCTCCTGAAATGTTTGTCGGTATCAATAAGGTTATTGACTGTTTTGCACGCATGAAGTACTGTTGCATGATCTTTCCCTCCGATATGTGAGCCGATGCTTGCAAGTGATGCTTTCGTAAGGTTTTTTGAGAAATACATCGAAACCTGGCGTGCCTGCACGATCTCTCTTTTTCTTGTTTTTCCCTGAATAAGATCGATAGGGATCTTATAGTATTCGCATACTATTTTCTGTATGTAATCGATTGTAATTTCTCTTCGTGAAGTGCTTATCAGCTTTTCGACCATCATCCGTGCTAGGTCGAGGGTTATTTCCTTCCTGTTAAGGGTTGACTGGGCATATAATGATATCAAAACAGCTTCGAGTTCCCTTATATTATTTGTAATATTAACTGCAAGGTATTCAAATATCTCGTCAGGCAGTTCAATGCCGTCATTGTATGCTTTCCTTTTAAGGATTGCCAGGCGGGTCTCATAATCAGGTCTTTGCAGGTCGGCCTGAAGCCCCCATTTGAACCTGGAGAGGAGCCTTTGTTCCATTCCCTGAAGATCTACCGGCGGTTTGTCACAGGTAAGAATGAGCTGCTTCCCTGACTGATGAAGGTGATTAAATATATGGAAGAAGGTATCCTGGGTCTTTTCTTTTCCTGCGAACTCGTGAACATCGTCGAGTATCAGGACATCGATCATCTGGTAGAAATGAAGGAAATCGTTCTTATTGTTATTCCTTACCGATTCAACAAACTGGGTCTGGAATTTATTTGCATTTACATATAAAACAGTTTTGTCGGGATGTTTTTCCTTTACAAGTATTCCTATAGCCTGGGTAAGATGGGTTTTGCCGAGACCGGAATCGCCGTAGATCATAAGCGGGTTAAAGGCAGTTCCGCCCGGGTTGTTCCCGACGGCAATTCCCGCCGAACGTGCAAGCCTGTTGCATTCGCCTTCAACGAAATTGTTGAAATTATAATCGGGATTCAGTTTCGGGTCGAAATGCAGCTTTTTTATGCCGGGTATGACAAACGGATTCTTTATTGAGGGATGGGTGACGTCGAAGGGGACCTGGAGAGGTTTATTGTTCAGATCTGCCTTATTCCTCGACGGGTACCTTACTGTATATGGTTTTCCATCGCTATAATTTGCATTTTCCATCACGACGTTATACTCAAGTTTGGCTTCAGTACCAATCTCACGTCGAAGCGTTTTTCTTAGAATATCTATATACTGCTCCTCCAGGTATTCATAAAAGAAAGGACTTGGTACCTGGATTGTAAGAATGTTATTCTCAAGTTTGAGAGGTACTATTGGTTCAAACCATGTTTTATAACTGGGCGAAGGGATTATATCCCTTATAATTTGCAGACAGTTATTCCAGACATCGTGATGCGTTTTGTTCATTTAGAAAGGTTGTTTTATAAGGACGTATTCAAGCTCATTTCTTAAGCAATATTTGTAAAAAAAAAACTAATAAAAAAAATTATTTTCACTTGATTTTGTCAAAAAAAGTATATGGTTTTATCCATCAGTAACTTACCCGTGAAAAAATAATTTCTTTTCGTAAATCACAGTAAATCAATCAGTTAGAGGCAATAAGTCAACCTAACAAGTGTATAACAACTCATTATAAACTCAAGTTCATAACCGGGCATTATAAAAACAAAAATGCGGATTATTCTAACATGACTTCACATCTCTTTCACGACGAAAAGATAATGTGAATTTTTTAATATACGATCATTCTGAAGGAATATTTTTTTTGCCAAATAAAGAAAAATGTACATACTTTTTCGGATTGGCTTTCATATCCTGTAAAAGGAGGTTCAGGCTCTGAAGTGTACCTGACAAATTTGTATATAGAGAATCATCTGTAAGTAATTGTCCGGCACTGCCTTTACCCTCATTAAGATTTTTCAGAAGGCCTGATGTTCCTTCGAGGGTTTTCTTCAGATCCGCCAGTGAAGAATAAATATCGGAAGCTGCAATCGTATCTGAAATTGATTCAAGGTTGGTCACTGCCTTGCTTATTTTTGGTGAATTATCAGCCAGCATACCTGAAAACCTTGTAAGATCAGCGACTGCCTTTTTAAGATCTTTCTCATTTGAGCCTATGATATCGTTAACACTTCCTGCTGTACTGTTAAGATTTGACACGATACCATTTACATTTTTCCTGAATTCCGGATCAAGCACATCATCAATTGCGGCAGTGACCGAATCAAGGGCAACAACCAGTGACATCAGTTTATCCTTTATGGGCCCGAACTGTTCTTCAATACTTACAATTATCGATTTGGAAAGCATTCCGGGTATTGTATCGCCTTCATTGTAGAATCCGGGGCCGTTTCCTAAGAGGAACTGGACCTTCATTCCGGCAATTATTGAAACGGGAAGTATTTCGGCGACAGAATTGACCGGTAGCCTGAAATCATTACTTACCGAGTAAGTTACAAGGATCTTTCCGCTCGTTTCATTGAGAAGGCTTATCGACTGGACCACACCGACCCTGAAGCCATTTATTTCAACGGGGCTCGATTCGGCCAGACCTCCGATATCGTCAAATACACTGTAATAGTAAGCAGTCTTCTTGAAATAATCTTTGCCTTTCAGAAAATTGAAGAGCCATATAAATGCCAGAATGGTTACGAGTGCTGCTGCTCCTACTTTGACTTCATTTGAGATTTTCATGGTTGCCGGATGTTTATTTCTTCTTTTTAAGGTCAAGAGCCTGTTGTAAAGGTAGTATTTTGTTATCTTTTAATGCAATTACAAAAGCATCAGGAAAGATTTCTTCAATTTTCCTCCTGTATTTCACTGCTTCGGCATATTCTCTGAAGCTTCCGGTGGCATATTTATACCGTTCCTGCACATTGATTTCCACAATATCGGTCAGTCCTCTGAAGTTTTCCGGTTTGATTTCTGTTCTGGCTGACGCCGAAGACACCTGCACCATAAAAACGATGCCATCATCTTTCTGAACCGGTTCAGCGGTAAGCTGAGGGTCTTCATCAGGCAGTTTTTTATCATTCGGGGTAAAATTGCTCATCTTATCTATACCATTTATATAATCGCGGCATGCCCTGTATATTGCGGATGCCAGGTAATCCTGTCCCTGTTCGGAGTTAAGATACTTCTCCTCGGCAGCGTTTGTAATGAACCCGGTTTCGATAAGCACGCTTGGCATGGCAGTGTTAAAGAGAACCCAGAAACCCGCCTGCCTGACACCCCTGTCATTCCTGTTTGCTCTTTCCTTGAACTGCGTCTGGATCTTCATTGCAAGATCAGCACTTTGTTTCTGGTATACATTCTGTATAAGAGTGAATATAATATAAGATTCAGGTGATTTCGGATCAAATCCCTGGTATCTGGTTGAATAATCATCCTCCAGAAGAATGACTTCATTCTCTTTCATGGCCACAGCAAGGTTATCCTCATCTTTTGCAAGCCCCATTATATATGTTTCAGGACCGGACACATTTTTGTTTCTTGCCCAGTTTGAATGTATTGAAATAAAAAGATCGGCTTTGTTCTTATTTGCAATCTCCGGCCTGTCGAGCAGATCGACAGTGGAATCGTCTTCCCTGGTATAAACTACCTTCACGTTACTTAGACTGGCCGTGAGGTATTCACCGGTTTTCTTTGCAATAGCCAGGTTGATATTCTTTTCCTGGCTGAATGATCCGAGAGCGCCAGGGTCTCTTCCCCCATGTCCCGGATCAATAACTATAACCCACTTTCCGTTTGTTTTGAATAAGGGAACGGCATGAACATTAATGAGGGTAAAAAACAGGGCGAATGCAATACTATATATATAAATGGTATGGTGTTTGCCGTTTTTATAAACTGTGCACATATTTAGTTCGCGTTTTTTTAATAGTTTTACCGCCGACATCATGACGTCACACAAAAACAGTACAAAAATAGTATTTAAGTTGTATTTTATTAAAGAAAAGCGGTTACTTGTAGTGCTCTTCGTGATGCTCCTGTCTGTTTCTCTGTTCTCCCAGGAAGCCATTATTAAGCCTGATTCATTGATTATCAGGCCTGATTCGATTGCTACTGATACAATATTCCTTAAAAAGATTTCCCCTGAAGCAATTGAAAAACAGGTTACATACAAAGCTGAAGGGTATAAGCGGAATGACCTGATAAATAAGAAATCAACCCTTGTAAAGAAAGCTGAAGTCAACTATGATAATATAAAGATCACTGCAGACTCGATAGAGTTCAATATGGAAACAAGCCAGGTATTCGCTACCGGCATAAAGGATACTTCAGGTGTTGTTCAGGGGAAACCGGTTCTGGAGGTTGGATCTGACAAATATGATGCAGATACCCTTACATACAATTTCAAAACAGGTCAGGCTGTGGTCAAGGTAATCGTCACCGAACAGGAGGATGGACTTCTCAGGAGCCGGATAGCAAAAATGCTCGATGACGGAACAACAAATATTTTTAAAAGTACCTATTCAACATGTGATGCAGATACTCCGCACTTCTATATAAACCTTCCGAAAGCAAAAGTTTATCCGGGCAGAAAGATAATTTCCGGACCGGGTAATCTGGTACTTGAAGGAATACCCCTTCCTCTGTACATTCCGTTCGGGTACTTTCCCGTGCAGACCAAAAGGGCGGCCTCGGGAATTATTATGCCGAAACCCCACTATGAGGAAGGTCGCGGATATGCACTAACCGACGGTGGTTACTATTTTGCCCTTAACAACTATTTTGACCTGACACTCAAAGGAAATATTTTCACGAACGGTTCATGGCTGGGTACAGTCGCTACCAGTTATAATAAAAGGTATAAATACAGCGGGAATTTTTCATTCACATATGCAAATAACGTGAACGGGCATAAGGGATTATCTGACTACAGAAAGGCGGCAAACTACAGTATTAACTGGTCCTATAACCAGAATGCCAAGGCAAGGCCGGGATCGAGGTTCGCGGCAAGTGTCAATATGAGCTCAAGCGGCTTCGACAGGAACAACAGCTATAATCTGAATGATCATATAACAACACAGCGGCAGTCGAGTGTCAGCTATTCAAAATCGTGGGAGGGAACTCCGTTCAACTTTTCAGCAAGTATGAACCATAGCCAGAATATAAGAGGTAAATATCCCACAGTTAATCTCAACCTGCCAAAGCTTAATTTCAGCATGTCGAGAATTTACCCTCTTAAGAGCAGAAAGAGAACAGGACCGGACAAATGGTACCAGGAACTTTCATTCTCATATTCAGCAAAAGTCGATAATCAGATAAGCACCTATGACAGCCTGCTTTTTACAAATAAGGTCTGGAAAAATATGCGCTCAGGATTTTCCCATGAAGTGCCACTGAGCTTCCAGCTGAGACCATTCAGGAATTTCTCAATCTCGCCATCTGTATCCTATAACGGTGTTATGTATACCCAGAAAATTAATAAAACCTGGAATATTAATTACAGGGATCCTGAAACAAACGAGATAAAACCGGCTGTTATAATTGACACTCTAAGGGGATATTTCTATGGTCACTCAATCAATCCTTCAATAAGCGCCGGGTATAGTCCCCAGATCTTCGGACTGTTTCAGTTCACCAATCCCGAATCCAGGGTCCAGGCCATAAGACATGTGATGAAACCCTCTGTAAGTTTCAGCTATATACCTTTTCTGAAAGGATTCAGCACCCAGATGTACAGGCAGGTCCAGTCGGATACGACCGGACGTACGACAGATTATTCAATTTTTGAGGGCGGCATATATGGAACTCCTTCATTATCAAGAAAAAGTGGGAATATATCTTTCAATCTGACAAATATTCTCGAAGCCAAAGTATTTGAACATAACGATACCACAGGTAAGCCGAAAACCATGAAACTTATCGATAATTTCGGCCTGTCGACTTCATATAATGTATTTGCGGATTCATTGAAGTGGAGTCCGCTGAACATGGTTATGCGTACAACACTTTTTCAGAACATAAGTATTTCTGCAGGAGGTAATTTCTCATTCTATGCACTCGACAGCAAGGGCAATCAGACAGGGAAATTCTACTGGTCGGAGACCGGCAAACCGCTTCGCCTTACCAATGTCAGCATGAGTCTCGACTTCAGTCTTAATGAACTCCTTAATCGGAATGATTCGAAAAAAAGTTCTCAGACTCCCCCGGAAACTCAGAATCAGAATAATTTTTCAAGTCTCGACCGAAGTGACAGGAATTTTCCCGGTGCTGAAGGGAACGGGCCGGAAAAAGCCGGGATTTTCGATGAGTACGGGTATATGGAATTCGATGTGCCATGGACGATGAATATCGCTTACAGTATCAACTATGCAAAATTATATAACAGATCTTCTCTGAGCCAGACACTGATGGTCAACGGGAACCTTTCACTTACAAAAAAGATGAACCTTACTTTTAACAGCGGCTATGATTTTGCGAGGAAAGAGATTACTATGACTCAGATAGCTATCACAAGGGATCTTCATTGCTGGGATATGTCGTTCAACTGGGTACCCAACGGTACCGTGAAAATGTGGGAGTTCTCAATCAGGGTCAAGGCAGCGGTCTTGTCCGACCTGAAGTATGAGAGAAGAAAAGACTATCATGATAATTATTAGCAGGCGTAATCGGTAATCGGTAATCGGTAATCAGAAAGGAGAAAGTTAACGAAACCTGAACGGCCACAAACTCCAAACTACAAACTCCAAACTCCAAACTCCAAACTTATAGAATATGAAACGAATCATCAAAACATCAGATGCGCCTGCTGCAATAGGTCCATACAGCCAGGCTGTGGAAGTGAACGGAACACTTTATATTTCCGGGCAGATAGCACTTGATCCGGCGACAGGCAAACTGACGGAAGGGGATATTAAGGTTCAGACCAGGCAGATTCTCAGAAATGTTGAAGCAATTCTTAAGGCTGCCGGTTATGGTCTGGCTGATGTTGTCAAATCGACAGTTTTCCTGAGCGACATTTCAAATTTCAAGGCTATGAATGAAGTATATGGGCAGGTTTATGCTGAAGACCATCCGGCGAGATCAGCTTTTGCCGTTAAGGATCTTCCGATGGGAGCCCTCATTGAAATAGAGACAATAGCGGCAAAATAGTCAGACTGAAGTAAAAAAAAGACCGGGTCATTTTGATCCGGTCCCTTATTGTTTCTGCAGCAATCTATTCCGCAACAATTTCAAAATCAACATCTACTTTCACATCTCTGTGAAGTTTGATGATTGCTTTGTATTTCCCGATCTCTTTTATCTGATCTTCAGGGAGAGCTATGTTCTTGCGGTCAATTTCAAATCCCTTTTCTCTGAGTGCTTCAGCAATCTGAATGGTGTTAACAGATCCGAATATTTTACCCGATGAGCTGGTTTTTGCACCGACTATAAGTTTAAGATCGGCCATTTTTGTTGCAAGCACTTCAGCTTCAGCTTTGATCTTCTGCTCTTTATGTGCTCTTTGTTTAAGATTCTCAGCATGCATTTTCTTTGCCGATGGTGTGGCAGCAACTGCAAAACCTTTGGGAATAAGATAATTTCTTCCGTAACCATCTTTTACCTGCACCAGGTCATCTTTCTGACCCAGCTTTCTCACATCCTGTAATAAAATAATTTCCATACCTGTTCCTCCTTATTTTAATAGATCAGTTACATATGGAAGAAGAGAAAGGTGACGGGCTCTTTTAACTGCCGTTGCTACTTTTCTCTGATATTTGAGCGATGTTCCGGTCAGTCTCCGGGGAAGTATCTTACCCTGGTCATTAAGGAATTTCTTTAAGAATTCAGGATCCTTATAATCAATATACCTTATTTTGTTCTTTTTGAACCGGCAGTATTTCTTCTTCTTTACTTCAACTGTCGGTGGGGTTAAATACCTGATTTCTGATTCATTCTGTGCCATACCTTATTCCTCCTTTACTTTACCTGATTCTTTTTGTTTTCTTTTCTTTTCTGCATATTCGACAGCAAACTTATCCATCCTGAAGGTGAGGAACCTGATGATCCTCTCATCCCTTCGGTACTGGACTTCGAGCTTTTCAACAATGCTTCCCGGGCCTTTGAACTCAAGGAGATAATAAAAGCCGGTCGATTTCTTCTGAATAGGATAGGCCAGTTTTTTCAGGCCCCAGTTCTCTTCATGAACGATCTCACCTTCATTCTCGGTGATGACCTTCTTGAATTTCTGTACCGCTTCCTTCATCTGGTTCTCAGATAAAACGGGAGTTGCAATGAAAACGGTTTCGTACTGGTTCAACATAATCTTAACTGATAATTTTGTTTAAATTTTTAATGATTTCGGAGCGCAAAAATACAATTTTTTCTATTAAAAAAATGAATATCACAAAAATAATGATGATTTATAGTACTGTCACTAAGAAATTACCGTAAATTTCAATCTGCTTCCTAAGCCATCCCTTTTTATTTATATTTGCATAACAAAACGGCGCATTCCTTTTATGGAGAATTTTATTGTTTCAGCCAGAAAATACCGTCCTGCAACATTTGATATGGTTGTTGGCCAGGATACTATTACCAATACCCTGAAGAGCGCTATTAAGAACAACCATCTGTCGCAGGCATATCTGTTTTGCGGACCCAGGGGTGTGGGTAAAACTACATGTGCCCGTATTCTGGCCAAAACTATAAACTGTTTTAACCTGAAAGAGAACGGCGAAGCATGTGATGAATGTGAATCGTGCCAGTCGTTCAATACACTAAGGTCCTTTAATATCCATGAACTTGATGCCGCCTCTAACAATAAGGTGGAGGATATAAGGAGCCTTAACGACCAGGTCAGGATACCCCCGCAAATAGGGAAATACAGCATATATATAATAGATGAGGTTCACATGCTGTCGGCATCAGCTTTCAATGCCTTCCTCAAAACGCTCGAGGAACCGCCATCTCATGCGATATTTATCCTTGCAACAACTGAAAAACATAAGATCATACCTACTATCCTTTCGAGATGCCAGATCTTTGACTTTAACAGGATCAGGGTTGAGGATATTATAAACAGATTGTCGTATGTTGCAAAAAATGAGTCGGTTACCGCTGAAGAAGAAGCCCTGCACATTATTGCCCAGAAAGCCGACGGGGCTTTACGCGATGCTCTTTCTATATTTGACCAGATCGTAAGCCTTGGAGGTAAAAAAATTACTTACAGGGATGTTATTGAGAACCTGAATGTTCTCGACTATGAGTATTATTTCAAAACTATTGAAGGAGCAGTAAGAGGTGATATCTCTTCCGTTCTTATGACTTTCAATGAAATACTGTCAAAGGGATTTGACGGTTACAATTTCCTTTCAGGCCTTACCAGTCATCTCCGCGACCTGCTCGTGAGCAAGGACGAGGCAACAACACGCCTGATCGAGACAACTCAGGCTGTACGCCAGAGATATCTGCAGCAGACAGCTGACTGCCCCACCGGATTTCTTTATAAAGCCCTCGAACTGGGCAGCTATTATGATGTCAATTACAGGAACAGTAAGAATCCCCGGCTGCATGTTGAATTGTTACTGATCAGATTATGCGGTATAATGACTGATAACGGTCAGGAACCTGAAAAAAAAAAGCCTTCAGGTAAACAGCCGCTGAATACTGAAGATGAAATACCTCTTCCTTCACGATCCGAAAAGATCAGCCCGACTGAAGGAAAGAAGAAAGAGTTAAGCGGCAGTCACGATATTACATCCGGTACGCATACTCCCGTAATTGAAAAACCCTCCAGAACATTCTCAATCAAAGATATAATAACAGATACTGTAAAACCTGCAGCAAACAAACCCTCACCGGAAAGTACTTCAAACACCGGTGATTCTGTAACCCCTGTGGAGGAATTAAATGAAGAATCATTTTTTTCCGCATGGAGAGACTTTCAGGAAAATATAAAAAATGATGGACCCCGGGTAGTAAGTATGTTCAAATCAATAAGACCTGCTCTGGAAGATGATCATACAATTGTTTTAACTCTTGCAAATGCAGCCCAGAAAGATATTTTCTCGGAAAACTACAGGCAGAAGCTTCTGACATGGTTTAAAAACAGATTCAATATTCAGGATCCCGATATCGAAACAACGGTCGATCTTGCTGAAGCAAATGAGGCACCTTATACTGACGAACAAAAATTCAGTTACCTTCAGAATAAGTACCCTGTTATGAAAGATTTCAAAAAGACATTTAACCTCGACTTCACATGATTATTTTTTGAACAAGTTTATAATTGGAATGTTATTGTTAAAACCTTAAAAAAGTAGAATATGTTAAAAAAGAAAGTAGAAGAACTCTGCAACAGGCAGGTGGAAAGGGAAGGATATTCTTCAATCCTTTATCTTGCAATGGCTTCATGGGCTGAACAGAATGGAATGGCAGGCTTTGCATCATGGCTTTATGCCCAGGCTGATGAAGAAAAAGCCCATATGCTTAAGTTCGTCAGGTATATAAATGAAAGAGGCGGCAGAGCGGATATTCCTGCATTCAGCAAACCGCCGGTTGATTTCAAGGGAATTGTTGAAATGTTCGACGAGGTATTAAAACACGAACAGTTCATTTCTGCAAGTATCAACGAAATTGTCGAAACAACCCTTGCAGAAAAAGACTTTGCAACAAATAATTTCCTCCAGTGGTTTGTTGCTGAACAGGTTGAAGAAGAATCATCCGCTCAGGCAATCGTTGACAAACTGAAACTGGGAGGAAAGAATATTATGTATCAGATGGACAGGGATATAATGAAGCTCAGGGATTAAGTCCCCTGGAACTTCGATATTTATGATTAACAGGAAGATATTTCTTCTGGCATCAATTTTCTGCCTGTCAGTTTTTCCGCTTAACGCCCAGAAGCTGATCAGGAATTCCCTTATCACCGGTGTATGCTATGCCGGTGATAAGGTTAACAGGATATATATTCCGCCTCCTGATGAGTATTTCCGGAAATCAGGAAAAGGAGGGGCTTCTGTGAATATTTATTATTCCGGTTTCCCGCCTGCTGCTGTTACTGCTATGGAATATGCAGCATCCATACTTAAATCTGTTCTTCCTTCGGACACAAAAGTAACAGTACTGGCTTCATGGGAGAAGATCTCAACAGAAGGCGTCCTTGCAAATTCATCAACGACAGGATATGCACCAGGCTGGGCTATTGATGCCCTTGAACCGGATGCTTTCTATCCTGCCGCACTTGCAGAAAAGATACTGGGAGAGAGTCTCAATTTTGATCTTGAAGGAGATATTGAACTGACAATCAACAGTTCAATAAACTGGTACATGGGAACAGACGGCAAAACTCCCTCGCTGGCCTACGACCTGGTAACCGTTGTGATCCATGAGCTTATACATGGACTCGGCTTTTTCGACAGCATGAATACAGGATCATCAACCGGATACTATGGTGCAGCATCGATACCTTTGATTTATGATACATTTGTTGAGAATGCCGGAGGACAGCGGCTGACCGATACAACGGTATTTTATAATCCATCGGTTGCCCTGAAGAACGAACTCACATCCGGACAATTATATTTCAATGGTCCGCTCTTAAGAAAATTTACCTCAGGAGGAAAAGCAAAACTATATGCTCCTTCTACATTTGATGCCGGATCAAGCATATCACATCTCGATGAAACCGTCACCCTGCAGGAAAACCAGTTGATGACACCATTTATCAGCAAGGGTGAAGCGATACATAATCCCGGAAATTTTACGATGTCCATGCTGGGAGACATTGGCTGGACCAATACGAGGATAGATCATGATCCCCCCGATGATACTGAGGAACATATTACAAATATCAGCCTGTCTGCAACAATAATTTCAGACACTGCATATTTCCGCAATAACATTGGCCTTGTCTGGTCACTGGATAAATTTGCCACAAGCGATACAATCATAATGAATTCCCCCGGCGGGAACGATACATTTACCGCTGATATTGACATCCCTTCATATGAAACCGGACTTGAATATTATTTCTATGTTGAGGATGATTTCAGACGGATGTACCGCTCACCTTCATATATAAAGGAATTCAGACATTCAGTCTATATAGGAACAGATACGGTAAAACCACTTATAACACATTCTCCTGCCGAATATTATTTTGAAGTTGTCGATTCAATAAAATTTGATGCAGAGGCTACTGACAACCTGGGAATTGATACCGTTTACATAGAATATAAGATAAATGACGGACCGGTTAAAACACTCGGCTTAAGAGCCGGAGAAAAGGATAAATTCAGCAATTCGCTGAATATCAAAAAGCTTTCAGTTACCAGTAATGATTCAATCGGATACAGACTGGTCGCTGTCGACAGGGCAGGTAAGCCCAATAGCAGGAACCTGCCTGCTGAAGGTTATTTTTATATTACCTTCGAACGGATCAATGCCGTTGCCTTAAGCTATCATACTGATTTTAATAACGGCGGAGATGATTTCTTCAATCAGGGATTTGAGATCGCTGTTCCCAAAGGATTCTCCAGACCCGGCCTGCATACAAAACATCCTTATGAAAGTCCGGAAGAGACCGGTGACAGTATAGGATACACAGCCATGCTCAGAACACCGGTAAAATTTGATCCGGGCGGTATGATAGTAAGTTATAATGAACTGGTATTGGTAGAACCTGGAGAAACAGGATCAGTTTTCGGATCTCCTGAATTTTATGATTATGTTATAGTCGAAGGTTCGGTCAATTATGGTAAAACATGGATTCCTCTTACTACCGGTTATGATTCCAGATATCAAAAGGCGTGGGAAACAGCATATAACAGCTCCATTGTTGAGAACAATTCCACCTACCAGGGAGATGAATCGATGCTTGTAAAACACACCATCTTCATTAAACCTTCAGATAATCTAAATGCGGGAGATACTCTTGTCATAAGGTTCAGGCTTTTCTCAGATCCATATGCCAATGGCTGGGGATGGGGAATAGAGGATTTCCATATCGGACCATTGATTGATTATGTTGATGATGTCACAATCGGCCGGCCGGTGATCTTTCCCAACCCGGGTAATGGTTTCCTGTCAGTAAGAATGCATGAAGGATCAGAAAGTAAGCCGATCCGTTACAATGTCTTCAGTTCAGCCGGGATACTGCTTCTTGATGGCATTACAGGTGCCGGTGATATTAAATATATCGACATCTCGGGTTACCCCAACGGAATATATTTAATAGTGTTCCGGAATGCATCTGGTAACCAGGTGCTTAAATACAGCCTCATAAGGTAATTGCTTCTCAGCTGATTTCAAATCCATTATCGGAAAATTAATTTAATTTTGCAGGGTATTTTTAAATACAGTAAGATTATTAGCGATGAGTATTGTAAATAAGGTTCTGGGACTCTTTCTGGGGAATAAGTATGAGAGAGATATCAAGGAGATAAGTCCGTATGTGGAAAAGATCCATATTGAATATAGTAAGCTTCAAACTCTGTCGAATGATCAGCTTCGCGGCAGGACGCTTGAAATGAAGAAAAGGATACATGATTATGTGAAGGAGGATGAGGATGAGATAAGATCACTGAGGGAACAGTCGGAAAAGGAAGAGGATGTTTATAAGAAAGAAGAGATATATGACGAGATTGACAAGATTGAGAAACGGATCACCGACAAGCTTGAAGTGGTTCTTGATGAATTTGTACCGGAAGCTTTCGCCATAGTAAAGGAAACTGCCAGGAGGTTTAAAGAGACAAGTGTACTTGAGGTTACAGCAATGGATTACGACAGGGATCTGGCTGCAACAAGGGAAAGCATTGTTGTAAAGGGAGATAAGGCATACTGGAACAATCACTGGATAGCCGGGGGGAATGAGATTGTGTGGGATATGGTACATTATGATGTACAGCTTATAGGTGGTGTAGCCCTTCATAAGGGTAAGATAGCTGAAATGGCTACCGGTGAAGGTAAAACAGTTGTGGCAACCCTGCCGGTCTTCCTCAATGCCCTCGCCGGAAGAGGAGTTCATGTAGTAACTGTAAATGATTACCTGTCCAAACGCGACTCGGAATGGATGGGTCCTATTTATGAGTTCCATGGACTTAGTGTAGATTGTATTGACAAGCACCAGCCAAATTCAGCAGACAGGCGGAAAGCTTATAATGCTGATATCACTTTCGGCACAAATAACGAATTCGGATTTGATTACCTCAGGGATAATATGGCAATCAATCCTGAAGATCTTGTACAGAGGAAGCATCATTATGCAATTGTCGACGAGGTCGACTCGGTGCTGATAGATGATGCCAGAACACCCCTCATTATTTCAGGTCCTACCGCAAAAAGTGACACACAGCAGTTCGATGAGCTCAAACCAAAGATCGAAAAGCTGGTAGCGGCTCAGAAAAAACTTGTTACACAAATACTTGCAGACGCAAAGAAATTTATTTCCGATGGAAATGAAGAGGAGGGAGGCAAGCTCCTTCTGAGGGCATTCAAAGGATTGCCAAAAAACAATGCATTGATAAAATTCCTTAGTGAAGAAGGAAATAAGACACTCCTGCAGAAAACTGAGAATTTCTATATGCAGAATAACAGCAAGGAGATGCCCAAAATTACAGATGAGCTCTATTTTATAATTGACGAAAAAGCTAATTCAATTGAGCTTACTGAAAAAGGTATTGATCTCATTTCCACTTCAGTTGAGGATGCAAGTTTCTTCATCCTGCCGGATGTGGGTTCGAAGATAGCCGATCTTGAAAAATCAGGTCTCAGCGAAAAGGAAAAGCTGAAAAAGAAAGATGAACTTCTGCAGGACTATTCCGTCAAATCGGAACGGGTACATACGATGACGCAGCTGCTTAAAGCCTGGACCCTGTTTGACAGGGATATTGAATATGTTGTGATGGATAATAAGGTAAAGATCGTCGACGAACAGACAGGCCGTATTCTCGAGGGACGGCGTTATTCCGACGGCCTTCACCAGGCTATTGAGGCAAAGGAAAATGTAAAGGTTGAAGCAGCTACACAAACCTATGCAACAATAACTCTTCAAAACTATTTCAGGATGTACCATAAACTGGCAGGGATGACAGGTACAGCTGAAACGGAAGCAGGTGAATTCTGGAATATCTATAAGCTGGATGTGGTTGTAATACCGACAAATAAACCGGTTGTAAGGGATGACCGCGAGGACATTATTTACAAAACGAAGCGTGAGAAATATAATGCCGTTATTGATGAGATCTCTTCTCTGAACAAAAAGGGAAGGCCTGTTCTTGTCGGCACGACATCGGTTGAGATATCTGAATTATTGAGCAGAATGCTTAAAATGAAAGGTCTGAAGCATAATGTTCTGAATGCAAAGCTTCACCAGAGGGAAGCGGAGATCGTTGCCGAAGCCGGGAAAACAGGAACTATCACAATTGCCACTAATATGGCTGGCCGTGGTACAGATATAAAGCTTACCGACGAGGTAAAGAAAGCCGGGGGACTCGCAATTATCGGTACCGAAAGACATGAGTCAAGAAGGGTTGACAGACAGTTGCGTGGAAGATCGGGCAGACAGGGCGATCCGGGATCATCCCAGTTCTTCGTCTCCCTTGAGGATGAACTGATGCGGCTCTTCGGTTCCGAAAGGATCGCTGGTATAATGGATAAGCTAGGTCTTAAAGATGGTGAAATGATTCAGCATCCGATGATCACAAAATCCATCGAGAGAGCACAGAAAAAAGTGGAGGAGAATAATTTCGGCATACGTAAAAGGCTTCTTGAATATGATGATGTAATGAATTCCCAGAGGGAAGTGATTTACAAAAAACGGCGTCATGCGCTTCTCGGTGAGAGACTCAGCGTGGATGTGGCTAATATGATGTATGATGTAACAGAAAGCCTTGTCGATAATTATCAGAAAGACGGGGATTTTGAAGGATTTGATTTTGATCTTATCAGATCATTCTCTATTGATTCTCCGGTCACTTCACAGGATTTTATTAAGATCTCGTCAAATGAGATCGTCGACAAGGTATATGCAAAGGTCCTGGATACTTATAAGCGCAAGGAAGAATCAATTTCCCAGCAGGCATATCCGGTACTGAAAGATGTATATGAAAGGATGTCGCATGTGTATGAAAATGTTGTTGTTCCTATAACTGATGGGATCAAGGTGTTCCAGGTGGTGACTAATCTGAAAGCTACGGCCGAGTCGGAGGGAAAGGAGCTATCCAAAGCTTATGAGAAGACAGTTGTTCTTGCGACAATAGATGATGAATGGAAAGAGCATCTTCGCGAGATGGACGAACTTAAACAATCAGTTCAGAATGCCACATATGAGCAGAAGGATCCGCTCCTGATCTATAAATTTGAATCTTTCGAGCTGTTCAAAACAATGATCAACAAGGTCAACAAGGATGTGGTCAGCACACTTATGAAAGGTCATATTCCGACGCAGGATCCCGAGCAGGTTAAGGAAGCCCAGCGCAGAAGACAGGTTGAGAACCTCAGGACTTCGAAAAGCGACTTCTCACAGTACAGCTCATCCGGAGGAGGTGGTGGCCAGGACCGTAACCAGAAGACCGAACCGGTAAGGGTGGAAAAGAAAGTAGGAAGAAATGATCCCTGTCCCTGTGGCAGCGGGAAGAAATACAAACACTGTCATGGCCTGCAGTCAGCCGGAGCTCCGGCCAGACCTAATGCCTGAGCATAGTTCAGTTCAGATCGTCAGCAGCTTTCTGTATCCGGGCCATAATATTCTTGCTCACCGGAACCAGCGGAAGTCTTAAATTATTCTTGCAAAGATTCCTGAGCGACATAAAAGCCTTTATTCCTGAAGGATTCCCGTCGGCAAAGAGAAGTTCTATCACTTCCAGAAACCTGAAATGGATCTCTCTGGCCTGCTTAAGATTATTTTTAAGAGCATGGTTAACCATTTCACTCCATTCTGCGGGCCAGGCATTCGCCAATACGGATATAACTCCCGATCCTCCGGAAGCAATAACCGGTATTGTAAGCATATCATCACCTGATATGACAAGGAAATTCTCGGGTTTGCCTTTGATAATTCTCATTATCTGAGCTATATCTCCTGAAGCTTCCTTGGTACCAACAATATTCTCACACTCATGTGCAAGTTGGAGCGTTGTCTCAGAAGAAATATTTATCCCTGTCCTTCCCGGTACATTATAAATGATCACCGGAAGCGGACTGCAGGTTGCAATCGCTTTGAAATGCTGGATCAGACCCCTCTGACCGGGTTTATTATAATAGGGCGCGACAGATAATATCCCGTCAACCCCGGTAAGATCAAGCTCTCTTATACAGTTTATAATTTCCTGGGTGTTATTACCTCCGATACCGGCGACTATAGGAACACGATTATTAACAGCTTCTGTAACATAGCTGAGTATAGCCTGTTTTTCATCCTTTCTAAGTGTCGGAGCCTCCCCGGTAGTTCCCATCACTACTATATAATTCACCCCTCCTTCGATAACATGATTAACTATACGCCCCAGGGCTGCAAAATCAATACTTGTATCGTTCTTGAAAGGCGTTACAATGGCAACACCTGTTCCTCTGAATCTTTTCATGTTCATCTATTTTTCCACAATTTCAGGTGATTCTGATTTTATCATTTCGAGATAATGCATTACATGGTCCAGATAATTGTCTATTCTGACAGGCTTCTTTAACTCGATCATAAGATCGAAAATTGGATTGGATGTTCTGGAGTCCCATAACCCAACTTTGAAATTTGCTGTTGACAAAGTAGATACATAATAAAGAGGGAATTTCTTGTCGAAATTGATATCAATAAGAACATCAAATCTGGTCTTGATAAATGTAGCAGCTTCTACAGAAGATACAGGCTTATAAAAAAAGTCAAGCTCCGGCTGTCTGATACATGAAAAGAATTTGATCGCAGTAAGGTTGTTTGGCAGTTCCTTTCCGGCGTAATATCCGATGATCTTTACCTTGACATTCTTTTCGTTCATTTTATTATGGAATTTTGTAAGAATGCTGAATTCATCGTTATTCGATGCATCCCAGACAATTCCGATCTTTTTGATGCTTTCAATGTTCGAATAGTGCACTTTCCTTTTTGAACGCGATCCTTTTCTTTCCAGGATGTATATCCCGATCTTTTGCCTGAATTCACCTAGTAATTCCATTATGCAAACCTAACAGTTTTTTTAATATACGACAGGGCATAATATTAATCTTCATGAATTAATTTAAGAAAATCTGATTCACTTATCAGGGGAATGCCGAGTGATTCCGCCTTTTCCCTTTTTGATGGTCCCATGTTCTCTCCTGCAAGCAGGAAGGATGTATTTGAAGACAGTGAAGTAGCATTCTTTCCTCCGTTTTTCTCAATTATCTCCTTGTATTCCTCCCGGGTGTGTTCTTTGAATACTCCGGAGATGAGAATAGTTTTACCTGTTAGCTTGCCACCGGCAGTGGCAGGGGCTGAATCTTCTTCCCTGTTCAGTTTCAGACCATATGATTTAAGTCGCTGTATGATCCTGATATTATCTTCGTCCCGGAAAAATGATATTATACTGGCCGCAATTTTCGGCCCAATCTCTCTGACCGATGTCAGGGTATCTGAGTCAGCCTGCATAAGCTCATCAACGGAACCGAAGGTTTTGGCCACGGTCTTTGCCATTGTTTCACCTACATGTCTGATACCCAGGGCATATAGTACGCGAGGGTAGGGGACGCCGGCTGACGATCTGATACTGTTTATTATGTTAAGGGCAGATTTTTCTCCGAGACGCTCCAGTGGGATCAGCTGATCCACATTAAGTTCGTAAAGATCTGCATAATTCCTTATCAGCCCTTTGTTGAAAAGCAAGTCGACAGTTTCTTCTCCAAGTCCTTCAATGTTCATGGCTTTCCGGCTAATAAAATGAACAATCCTGCCTGTAAGCTGAGGAGGACAGTGAAGATAATTCGGACAGTAATGATTTGCCTCGCCTTCGTTTCTCTGAAGCGGGGTACCGCATTCAGGGCAGTTCGTTATAAATATTATCTTATCACTCTTTTCGAGTCTCTGAGAGCGTTCAACACCAATGATCTTCGGAATTATCTCTCCGCCTTTCTCAACATAAACGACATCATTTTTATGCAAATCCAGAAGGGATATCTGGTCGGCATTATGGAGGGAAGCTCTCTTAACGGTAGTGCCTGCAAGAAGAACGGGCTCGAGATTTGCTACAGGAGTAATATTACCTGTTCTTCCGACCTGGAATGAAACAGATATCAGTCTGGTGCTTACCTGCTCGGCACGGTATTTATATGCTGTTGCCCAGCGTGGTGATTTGGCAGTATAACCAAGTTTCTCCTGGAGATCAATTGAATTTACCTTTATGACAACCCCGTCGATATCGAAATCAAGCTTTTTACGACCATCCTCCCATTTGTCGATGAAATTCATAACTTCATCAATATTCCTGCAGATACTTATTCCCTCAGATACCCTGAATCCCCATTTCCCTGCCGTTGACAGGTTTTCGAAATGTGTTCTGTAAGGTATCTCATCAGAAAGCAGAAAATAAAACATGCAGTCAAGGTTCCGTGATGCTACAATTTTCGGATCTAACAGTTTCAAAGTTCCTGATGCTGCATTCCGTGGATTAGCAAATGGTGGCAGACCGGCTGATAAGCGCTCTTCGTTCAGCCTGTTAAATACAGGTCTGGGCATAAGTATCTCACCCCTGATTATAAATTCCCCCGGAATATTGTCTCCCGTGATCTTTAACGGGATACTCCTTATTGTCTTTATGTTCCTTGTTACATCATCCCCGGTAGTTCCGTCTCCCCTTGTAAGAGCTCTGAAGAAGGATTTGTTCCTGTATGTAATGCTGATCGATGCACCGTCGAATTTCAGCTCACAGACATATTCAACAGGCCCGCCAGCAACCTTTTCGACCCTTTCATTGAAATCTTTCAGCTCTTCTTTACTGTAAGTATTCCCGAGTGAGAGCATCGGGTATTTATGCTCATATTGCCTGAATTCATCAGTAAGATCACTGCCGACTCTCCTTGTCGGAGAATCATCTGTAATGAATTCCGGATACATCTTTTCGAGGGTATCGAGCTCATTGAGCAGAATATCAAACTCAAAATCGGAAATTACAGGATTGTTCAATACATAATAATTATGATTATGCATCTCAATTTCCCTGCGCAGTACATCTATCCGCTCTTTAGCTTCGTCCCTTTTCATATGTAATTTGGATTGCCGTATATTCAATTCCGGATATTCCTCAGGTCCAGATGCCCCTTATCTCTCTTCCACATTTATGGCATCTGCCGCCGGAAATGTTATTAGTCACTACCCTGTAACCCTCCCTGATAATCAGTGTTGTACCGCATCCCGGACATAATGTATTCGCCTGTTCATTGCCCGGTATGTTGCCGGTATATACATATCTGAGTCCTTCAGCTCTGGCGATCTTTGCCGCATTATTCAGTAATTCAACCGGAGTGGGAGGCAATTGATCAAGTTTATAGACAGGATAAAACCTGCTGAAATGGATAGGATTGTCTTTAAAGCCGTTTTCACTCAACCATTTGCACATGGCTGCAATTTCTTCCGGCTTATCTGTCCATGAAGGAACGACAAGATTTGTTATTTCGAGCCAGACACCTGAATCACGATAAATTTTAAGAGCTTCAAGAACAGGCTGTAATTTACCGCCCGAAAGCTTCAAATATGTGCTTTCCCTGAACGATTTCAGGTCGATATTAGCAGCATCGGCTACTGTGCAAAGTTTCCTCAGAGGTTCCGGATTAACATATCCGTTTGACTTGATGACGTTTTTAACACCGGCCTTTCTTGCAAGAGAAGCAGTTTCATAAGCATACTCGAAAAATGATACGGGTTCTGAATAGGTATATGCTATGGATCTGCAACTGTTCTTTACAGCCTCCTCAACCACTCTTTCCGGCATAAGATCATAATTCCTTGTCCTGTCAGGTCTTGTCTGTGAGATGGTCCAGTTCTGACAGTTCAGACATGCAAGGTTGCACCCTGCTGTGGCAATTGAGTATGCTCTCGAGCCCGGAAGGAAATGATATAATGGTTTCTTTTCCATAGGGTCAACATTAACCGAGCACGGATTGCCGAATGCCATTGTATAAAGCTTTGAGTTCCTGACAATCCGGTTATTGCACTGGCTTACTTCACCCTCCTTCAGTACACATTCATTGGGACAGATGAGGCACATAACTCCTCTCGGGGTCTCTTCCTGGAACATGGCGATCCTTCTGCCGGATTGTTCTTCACTGTAAATGTCGTTCAGGAAAACCCGGCCAGGCATGGCTGTGATGCCTGCAGACAGAGCCAGACATTTCTTTATGAATACCCTTTTCCCGGAATTGAATTCACATTTTGCCATAGTTTCCTGGATGGAATTGATGAAATAAAGCTAATACTTGTTCCTGTTTGTACCAAAAAGAATTCCGGCAAAAATCAGGCCTGAAAGCAGAAATATTGATAATTTGATTCCGAAGACAGGGATCATGACCGCTGAGATCAGAATGAATCCGAGAGCTGAACCTGCAAGGTCAGAGCTATATACAGAAGCCGCCAGAGATCCGTTATTATCTTTGCCGGTGAGTCTCCTGAAAAGATATCCTGTAATAAAAGAAGGTATGAAAATGGATCCAACAATGATTGTTGTTGCAGGTACTATTGCTGAAACAGAAAAGATCAGGTCGAGAATGAAAGCGAAAAGAGCATAAAACAATAAAAGAGAGGCAGCAATTGCCTTCACGGGGATATCCGCGGTTTTCTTGATTCTGCTTCCTGAACCGGCTGCCAGACCTGTCATCAGTGATGCGATAATTATGCCTGAAAGCTGATACATGTGACCAACCGTAAGCTGAATAATAAGAAGCATTACGATCTCAAATCCTGCAAGTGATGATGCAGCAAAATACATCAGGAAGTTCTGCCTTTTAACCGCAAGAAATGAAAACACGAATACCAGTATCAAAATACTGATTGCAGTATTTTTCGCCGAACTGTCTCTGGATAGATGATATGATTGATAATAAAAGCATGAAATGGGAAAGGCAATAGTATTTTGTTTTACCCGGCTGTCAATTACCGCGAGTATCTCATCAGATCTTCTTTTGATAAGATCATCAGCCATATAATCGGAGCTGACATATACATTGTTTATTCCCTTTCTATCAGCCGCATCGCAGAAATTTACTGTCAGTACCGAATCAGATGCGATGAAATAAAGCTTATTTCCGGCCACAGGAATAATGTTCCGGAAAACATCAGCTATACTGTTAAACACAGAAGAATACAGATTGACGGACTCCGGACTCATATAGTAATCGCCCGGGCCGGGAGAACACATGAATACACCTCCGGGCGAAAGCCTGCTTTTAATATCCTGAAAGAACTCTTTTGTATAGTACCTGTTCAGTGCAAGAGTTGAGGGAGGAGGAAGAAGCAGTATCACTGCATCCACAATTTCTCCCTGCCTTTTAATAAAACGGTATGCATCTTCAGTTTCAATAATTACGCTGAAAGAGGCTGAAATATCTTTAGACTTAATGTCCTGTGTAAGACCGGGATCTCTTTCAACATAGATCACCTTTTTTAGATTGTACTTCATAAGTTCCGGCAGGCATGAGATCAGAGATCCCGAGATCAGAATCACTTTTTCCGGATTCTCTGCCTGAAGCATTGCATAGTGAATGTTTTCTTCTCTTTCAATTGCATCATCCTGCCAGGAAAGAATCCTTTGATTGTAATAAATGCTCTTCTCCTCACCATATGACCCTTTTGTTATATTTCCATAGGGAGTATCTTTTGTCCCCGTTACTTCAATGCCCGGCATCAGCATCTGCCGCATGAAGACATCGGGCTTTGATATGATGACAATTACTGTAATTACGGTAAATATCACCCTGGCTGCTAATTTTCCGTGCCGGTCCGAAATATAAAATGTAAGAAGTGTATATGACAGGCTCAGTATTATAATTACCAGAAGTATCTGTCCGGTATTCAGCAGGCCCGAGGTTAATACAGTGAGCAGAACGCCTGCGACGATACCTCCTGTTGTTTCAATTGAAAAAGATTTTCCGGGAACATAATCATGGAGGGTTCTGGCTGCAGAAGTGAGTTTGATAAATGTAAATCCCGAGAAAAAGCAGAAAGGCAGGAGCATTATGAATGTTATAATCATTCCTTTAATGAACCCGGGTGATTCACCCGATTCAAGGAAAAGACGTGATAACACGAACAGGAGCAGAACAGATATTATCTGGCTTAATGAAAAGGCCAGGTTGATTTTCCTGATATCATTAATGTTACATTTTCCGGCCACGGCTGATCCTGCAGCAGAACTAATAAGCCAGGATCCGAAAAATACACCGGTTATGAGTTCATAACCTCCTGATATATTCATTATCTCCCTCATCAGAAGGAGTTGGACGGAAGTGCTTACAAATCCTGTAATGAACAGGTTTGTACTGATGTCCTCACGGTTAATGGTGTTCAGGTTATAAGGCATATGCTCATTTCCTGGGTTCTTCCAGAACCAGACCATCATAAATGTATATCTCGGCATCTTTCCAGCCGTCCCATCCCAGCCCGGCCTTATCTCTGGAAGTGTGACCAAGGAACTCTTCTACAGTCCATCCGTATTCAGTCGCAACCTGTGGCAGCATCGTCCCTGATCTGAAATCTTTCTTTATATAAATCCCATGTTTTCCCAGGATAATTTCATTAATGCTTTTAATCTTCTTCATCGGACCAAGTACGGTAATTTCAATATCCACCTTTTCGTATTCCTGAGCTGTGAGTGGTGTGAACCGGGGATCTTCAAAAGCTGAAGATACAGCTGAGGCATTTACAACTTCATAAAGCGGATCTGATGAAATGAAACGGCCTATACAGCCCCTTAAATTACCATCGGTCTTCAGGGTGACAAAAGCTCCGAGAGGCTGTTTCAATGCTTCGGGAATCGTCCTTGCATCAATAATGAGCCTCTTTTGCCCCCCGAGCATGGACTTAATGCTATTCCTTGCTATTTCGAAAAGCTTTTCAGTCTCGTCCGCTGAGAAAGTAAAGCTACCCTCTGATCCTGATGAGGTGCCTTTGACAGAATTCCTTTCAACTACAACTATTGCATGATATCCGACAACCCCATCCTTGTCTCCATATGGGGAGTCTCCTGAATTACAGTAATCTATTCTCTTAAAAGTCAGATCTTTATTTCCGTTTAATAGATACAGCAGTACCAGACCAGATGAATATCCGCACATACTTGTGGCCAGTCCGGGAATATTCTTTGATGAATTCTTTTTAAGAGCTGCCAGAAATACCTGAGGATCACCTGAAATAAGTCCTTCGGCAGTCAGATTGTCGATTGTCCTTGCATCATTATACGACGGGTAATGTGAGAAATCGCTGCTGATAATGAATAAATTATCAGGAGTAAACCATGGTCTGAGTGCTTCGGCGATACTTTTAAGGGTAGTAGTATTGTCTGTCCCGATAATTATGGGAACAATTTCAGGCTGTGTTTTAAAGTAATACTGGATTAACGGAATTTGTACTTCAAGGCTGTGCTCCTGGTAATGGGCATTAACAGGGAAATTAAAGACTTTGTTCTCTTTTCTGAGCTTAACAGCTATCTCCCGGTTTACAACAGCCCGGCCAAGGGGTGTAATAAAATCGCCGGTATAATAGACTGAAGCTCCATTAAATGCCATAACATGGCTGGATCCTATTAAAAAAATATTTTTGAAATCCGTATTCTCCTTTGTAGTTGAAAAAGCTGATGCGGCAACCTTTCCTGAAAAAACATATCCGGCATGCGGACAAATCATGGCTCTTACCTTAAGATCATCAAGAGTTTTTTTACATCCCGCAAAGAGACCTTTTATATCATTTGTAAGGCTTTCCCTGCCTGCAGAATAGAATCGTCCGGCTGCAACAGGCTGCCTGTCAGTTAATCTGTTCTGAGAATATATGTCCATGATACTGAAAATTATTAGCAGAATTGATAAAGCTGTACGCATAATAATAACTTATTTTGGCGTAATAAAGTTATGCCAAAAAATCGGAATAAAAGATTCTTAAGCTTAATTGCTGATCTCCGTCAGATTAGTACCATGGATTCCTTGATGATCTCTCCCTTCTCGTCGGTTCCGTAGATCTTTATTCCAAGACTGATTGAGGGGGTTCCAACCATATCAATAACAGGACTTAATGCTTCCTTTACATCATCGGCTTCCATACTGTCGAACTCCTCAATGTCAAAGTAAAGATGAATCAGAAGAGTGTTTTCTGTTTCACTCATAGCGCAAAGCGCTTTGACAATCTTAGCTATCCATATTACAGACGCTGTATTGAAATACTCAATATTGAGCCGCAGATTAGTTGTTTTTCGCGGACTTTTAGCATATTGCTGTGCCCAATCAAGCAGACTTTCATAAATTTTGGCAGGATTTTCGGGTATCGATTTTCCTGAGAAAATTAGTTCACCGGTCAGAGGGTTAAAGTCAACATGAGGTGTTTTGGCAGTAGCTTCGATATAAATGTTCTTCAATTCCACCTGACGCAGAAATGTATAAAATTTGGTTCTTATAAATCCTTGTATCAAAAATAGTATAACTTTTACATTATATTCCTATTGAAAAAAGAATCTTTATCAAAAAAAAGGAAATAGTTATCAAATAAAATTAACTTTTAACGGAACCTCGTGTGATAATGATACCGTTTTTGATACGGATTTCTGGCATCATAATCCTTTAAAGTACTATCTTTGCCACCTGAAAAATGAAACCAGGAACTCAGATGGAGAGCGTTTTAAGGACCGGGATTAAAGAGGCTGTCAGGAAGCTTTATAATGGAGAAGTCACTGATGAGCTCATACAGATACAGGAAACCCGGAAAGATTTTAAAGGTGATTTTACAATTGTTGTTTTTCCGTTGTTACGGTTCTCAAAAAACACACCTGAAAAAACTGCCGAAACGATCGGAAAATATTTGATGGGATCTTTCCCATCCATATCAGGATTTAATGTTATTAAAGGATTCCTCAACCTTGAAATATCAGACAAGTGGTGGGTTGACTATCTTGCTGACATGGTCTCTGATAAAAACCTTATGAAAAAATGCCATTCTGGAAAATCTGAAACCATACTTGTTGAATATTCTTCTCCCAATACGAATAAACCGCTTCATCTGGGGCATGTACGTAATAATCTGCTTGGATTCTCCCTGTACAGGATACTTTCAGCTTGTGGTCACAAAGTTATCAGGACAAATATTGTCAATGACCGGGGTATTCACATTTGCAAGTCGATGCTTGCATGGCAGAAGTTCGGGATGGGTGAAACACCTGAATCTTCCGGTATGAAAGGTGATCATCTTGTCGGTACATATTATGTTCTGTTTGAGAAAGAATACAGGAAGCAGGCAGATGACCTGATATCAGGAGGGATGGACCCGGCTGAAGCAAAAAACAATGCACCCCTGATGAAGGAAGCGAGGGAGATGCTCCTGAAATGGGAAGCCGGTGATCCTGATACAATTGATTTATGGAAAAGGATGAATTCCTGGGTCTATGCCGGCTTCGATGAGACATATAAAAGGCTGGGAGTGGATTTCGATAAAATCTATTATGAATCCGATACATATAAGCTTGGTCGTGATCTTGTATATGACGCACTGGAGAAAGGACTTCTGAACAAGAATGGCGATAATTCAATCTGGGTTGACCTGACAGCTGAAGGTCTTGACCAGAAGCTTCTTCTTCGTTCCGATGGTACTGCTGTGTATATGACCCAGGACATTGGCACAGCAGCCCTCAGGTACGAAGAGCATAAATTCAACAGGTGTATTTATGTTGTTGGCAATGAACAAAATTATCATTTCCAGGTGCTAAAAGCCGTTCTCAAAAAAATGGGATATCCCTGGTCGGATGGTCTCTTCCATTTTTCATACGGAATGGTAGAGCTTCCTGAAGGAAAAATGAAATCCCGCGAAGGAATAGTTGTTGACGCCGACGACCTGATAACTGAAATGATAGAAACTGCGAAAGAGGTATCCCTTGAGCTTGGCAAACTTTCGGATTATTCAGATGAGGAAAGCCGGGAGATTTTCCGTATGATAGGAATGGGAGCGCTAAAATACTTTATCCTGAAGGTCGATCCCAGGAAAAATATGACCTTTAATCCTGCTGAATCAATAGATTTCAATGGAAATACGGGCCCGTTTATCCAGTATACTTATACCAGGATAAGATCAGTATTCAGGAAGGCCGGACAGATGAAGGTATCAGTCAGTGCCTCATTCAATCCTGATGTTAAAGCAGGGCCAAAGGAGATACAGCTGATAAGACTCCTGAGAAGATTTACTGCAACCGTCATTGAAGCAGCCGATGGTTACAGTCCGGCCATAATAGCCAATTATTGCTATGAGCTTGCCAGAGAGTATAACCAGTTCTATCACGATTTTTCTATACTTGGTGAACCTGATCCGTCGGTACGCGATCTGAGACTGGTAATTTCTGAGGTAACTGGACGGATACTTAAACAGGGTATGGATCTGCTGGGCATAGAAATGCCTGAAAGGATGTAATATTTTGTACTAATATTTTATTGATCAATATAATATGTTTGAAAATCTAAGTGAACGGCTTGAACGATCGTTTAAGATTCTGAAAGGACAGGGAAGGATTTCCGAGATAAATGTTGCCGAAACACTTAAGGAAGTGAGAAGAGCCCTGCTTGACGCTGATGTGAACTTTAAGATAGCCAAGCAGTTTACAGATACAGTAAAGGCAAAAGCCCTGGGACAGGAGGTTCTCAGGGCTGTCAATCCGTCGCAGATGATGATAAAGATCGTCCATGACGAACTGACTCAGTTAATGGGCGGTGACAAGACTGATATTAATATCCGTATCAATCCATCGGTGATCCTTATAGCAGGTTTACAAGGTTCGGGAAAAACGACATTCAGCGGTAAGCTGGCAAAATGGGTTAAGACAAAAAGAAGCAAGAATCCTTTGCTTGTCGCAGGTGACATTTATCGTCCGGCTGCAATTGACCAGCTAAAAATAATAGGATCTCAGATTGAGGTGCCAGTGTTTACCGGGGAAGCTGACACTAGTCCGGTTCAGATTGCCAGGAATGCTGTGAGGGAGGCAAAGCTGAAAGGCCACGATGTAGTGATAATCGATACGGCCGGTCGTCTTGCAGTCGATGAAGAAATGATGAATGAGATTTCTTCAATCAAGGAAGCTGTGAATCCGCATGAGATACTGTTCGTTGTCGATGCCATGACAGGTCAGGATGCCGTGAATACAGCAAAAGAGTTTAACGACCGTCTCGATTTTAATGGCGTTGTTCTTACCAAACTAGATGGCGATACAAGGGGTGGTGCTGCTCTTTCAATCAGATCGGTGGTCAACAAACCTGTTAAGTTCGTAAGCTCGGGCGAGAAAATGGATGCAATGGATATCTTTTATCCTGCCCGTATGGCTGACAGGATACTTGGCATGGGAGATATAGTATCACTTGTTGAAATAGCACAGGAACAATATGATACAGAAGAAGCCAGGAAGCTCCAGAAAAAGATTGCCAAAGATCAGTTCGATTTTAATGATTTTATAAGCCAGATACAGCAGATAAAAAAGATGGGTAATGTGAAAGACCTTATGGCCATGATCCCCGGAGTGGGAAAGGCTGTTAAGGATCTGGACATTGATGACAATGCATTTAAAAGCATCGAAGCTATAATCAGGAGCATGACTCCTGACGAAAGGTCAAATCCTGTTATTCTGAACGGCAGCCGCCGGAAACGTATTGCTTCAGGCAGCGGCACATCAATTCAGGAAGTAAATAAGCTTGTAAAACAATTCGACGAAACACGCCGGATGATGAAGATGATCTCAAAGGGTGGAAACCCGGCACGGTTGATGGGAAGAAAATAATCAATCCATCCAGATAGTATGTATACACTTATCGACGGCAGAAAAACAGCCTCTGAAATAAAGAGGGAAATAGCAGATGAAGTAAGCGTAATAAGAAAAAAAGGCGGTAAAATACCTCACCTTGCCGCTGTACTTGTTGGCAATAGCCCCTCAAGTGAAACATATGTTAACAATAAGGTGAATGATTGCGGGGAAGTGGGATTCCGTTCAACTCTCATCAGACTTGACGAAAAAACACCCGAAAAGGAATTGCTTGCAAAGATCGGAGAACTTAATGACAATGAAGATATTGATGGCTTCATTGTCCAGCTTCCGCTGCCAAAGCATATTTCAGATGACAGGGTTATTGAAGCCATCGATCCGTTAAAGGACGCAGATGGATTCCATCCGGTTAACATCGGCAGAATGGTTTTAGGATTGCCGGGATATCTTCCCGCTACACCTTACGGGATAACTGAACTTATAAAACGATATAATATTGAAACATCAGGACGGCATTGTGTTGTCATCGGACGCAGCAACATTGTGGGACGACCCGTCAGTATCCTTCTGTCGGCAAAAGGAATGGATGCTACTGTTACTGTGCTGCACAGCAGGTCAGCCAACCTGAAAGATATTGTCAGATCGGCCGATATAATTATAGCTGCCATCGGCTCTCCCGGATTTGTCAAAGCCGATATGGTGAAAGAAGGCGCAGTGGTTATTGATGTGGGAACGACAAGAATAGAAGCTCCCGGATCAAAAAACGGATGGAAACTGGCGGGAGATGTGGACTTTCAAAATGTGGCCCCTAAATGTTCATATATCACACCTGTACCTGGAGGTGTAGGACCTATGACACGTGTGTCGCTTCTTAAAAATACTCTTCACGCAGCAAAAAACCGGGATAAAAGGATCTGATCACCTTTCAGGGAAGGTGATCCCTCTCATGTAAAGGTCAAATCTTCCTTTCCCTCCCGGACGATCAGATGAAAAGATCATAAAGTTGTTCGTGAAATCTTCCTGGGACCCGAGGACCGGGCGATATTCATTATCAGTTGTATTGATATCCGGACCAAAATTGACCGGTGAACTCCACTTGCCTTTTCGAAATACCGAATAATAAAGATCAAATCCTCCAAATCCTCCCGGCCTGTCAGAGGCAAAAACCAGGTACTTTCTGAAAACGAACGGACATTTGTCATTTCCTGAACTGTTTATGCTGTCAGCCTTCTGTGAAGCTGAATAATCCCCGTCAAACCATTCACTTATAGTTGTTTCTGCAGGCCTTGTTTTTATATAAATATCAAAGTTGCCTTCAGTGTCGGAGGAAAAGTACACGCTGTCCTGATTTGTGTCGAAACTTATATATGCATCATCAGAACCGGTATTAAGTAACTTAACAGGATAGGGTCCGAGGATTGCAGGCTGACTGGCACCTGTGACAGGCTGATTCCTGAGGTAATTAAAATCCAGATCGCCTTCGGCGCTTTGGGATGAATACAGCAGATATTCATATCCGTCAGCCGGACTGAAAAGTGTATAAGGTCCCAGATCATCACCATCCGTATTGGCAGCACTGATCAGTTTTGTAATAAAAGCATTCTGGGTCATTTCACTTTCAACTCCGAAATCTCCGGTCGTCTGGTTGAAAAAATATGAGATAACACCCTGTACCAGATCAAAATGCTCCCCGGTACTTATTCTATTACTCGAAAAGATAATAAGAGCATAATCAAGTAATTGGTGCAGGTCCATGTTATAATCATCGTACTGGGAGTTTATTCCGGTCAGTATTATTGTCGAATCCGGAAAAGTCCCCCTGGGAAATTTAATCGGATTATCATCCTTTTTACAGGAAAATACGTTTAATATCATTAATGATAAAAACAGGATTAATATCCTGAAGGATTTTACAGACAGTTGGTTCATATTGCAGATAAATGAAACAGTTGTAAAGATATAAAAAACCAGGCAAATAGAAAAACCGGGTTGTCGCCCGGTCTTTCTGAGGTTGAATTTTAGGTTAATTCAAGGGTAAAATTGGGTATAGGGTAATAGTATTTGTTTTATATCCGGAAGATGAAAAAAAAGCCTCCTGGGTTGCGTCAGTTGGATTAAAAAAACAATAAAAATGTGATTTATTTTTTATTACACTGGGACAGAGTAGTTTGAAAAAACATTAAATTGTTAATAATTGAATTATTGTGAACTGATCCTGAACAGAAATAATACTAATTTTGTGTTTTTACCGCTTGGAGATGGAAGAGGATAAATTCAAATATTCGTTGGAGGAAGAAATCAGGCAGGCTGTTCAGAAATTTGAAAGGATGAAAAGAAATAATGAGAAGTATTTCTTTGATGTTGTTGAGTTCGAATCGATAATAGATTATTATATAGAGAGCAATAATTCCCCCAAGGCCTTTGAAGCAGCGGCACTGGCTACACAACAGCATCCAAATTCGGTATCGATCCAGGTGCGAAAAGCCAGGGTACTGATTGATAAAGGACGTGCAGTTGAAGCTCTCAGTATCCTCAGGAACCTCGAAAATCTCGAACCGGGAAATCATGAAATTTTTATTGCAAAGGGAACCGCCCTTGGTATTCTGGGAGACATCCAGGGTGCAAAGAAGATATTTGATTATGCCCTTACACTTGATTCGGAGGAAACAGGAAACATACTGTTTGCAGTAGTATCTGTATTACAGAACCTTAATTACTATGAATACCTGATCCCCTACCTTATAAGGCTTATCGGGATGGAACCCAATTATAAGGCACATTTGTATGACCTGGCATATGCTTATGAAAAGGTGGAGAAATACAGTGAAAGCATTTTCTATTATAATAAATACCTCGAGGAAGAGCCATTTTCCGACAGTGCATGGTATAATCTGGGGATCATTTATAATAAAATGGAGGAATATGACAAGGCGCTTGAAGCATATGACTTTGCCCTTGCCATAAACTCACTTAATACTTTTGCAGTATTCAACAAAGCAAATATTCTGAGCAATCTTGAAAGGTATACTGAGGCTATCCCTGTTTATCACGAGTATCTTGAACATGAGCCTGATAGTTATGAAGCCATGACATATCTCGCTGAATGTTATGAAAAGACCGATGATATTGAACTGGCGGGCAAATACTTCCACGATGCGATTGAACTGGAACCGGAATATTCGGATGCATGGTTCGGGCTCGGGGTCATTGAATACAATGCCGGGAATGCCGATGACAGCCTTATATACTTCAGGAAAGCCGTAAGACTCGATGATGAAAATCCCGAATACTGGTACCTTCTGGGGAAAGCTCATTATATTAAAGGAGAAGTGAAAGCTGCACTCAGCTGTTTCAGGGAAGCTCTGAAAATTGATGCATATTATGATGAAGTCTGGATCGATCTGGGAAAGATAGTCCTCAGGGAAAAATTAATATCCAGAGCAATACCTTATCTTGAACATGCTTACCGGGTTACCGGTGATCTGCCGGGAATAAATTATCTGCTTGCCTTGTTCTATCTTTATAATGGTGACCGTGAAGATTCTTTCAGGCATCTTTCTTTAGGGGTCGGACTCGACACTGAAATGTTCAGAGAGTTTAAGGAAATATTTCCTCTTAAACTCAGCACAAGAAAGATAAACAAGCTTCTGAGAAAGAATAATCTTATCTGAGAAAGAAAATTTCTTATCTTGGAAAATCACAATAATCTAAACTTAACTATGAAAACTGTTCTTCCATTTCTACCGGAACGTCCGTTGAAACCACGGAATTCCGGCCTCACAATGGTAATGGATAAGGGCTTAAGCATCAGGGAAGCTGAAGATTTCATGTCGGTCGGCAGTGAATACACTGATTTTGTCAAGCTTGGGTTCGGTACATCACTTATTACCCCTGGATTTGAAAAGAAGATTGAAATCTATAAAAAACAAGGGGTCATACCCTATTTCGGTGGTACACTTTTCGAAGCCTTTATTATCCGTAATATGTTCAGAGAATTCATTGAATTTCTCGACAGTAATGATATTGAGTTAGTTGAAGTGTCTGACGGCTCATATGATATTGATCATTCCAGAAAGCTGGAATATATCCGGACACTTGCCCGCCGCGGGAAAGTAATATCAGAGGTGGGTTCAAAGAAGAAAGAGGTTGTTTATACACCTGATCAGTGGGTTGCAATGATGAAAGCCGAGCTGGATGCCGGATCATCAAAGGTAATTGCCGAAGCCAGGGAATCAGGAACAACAGGTATTTACAACGAAGACGGATCAATAAATAATAAGATCATTGGTGCAATTTCCGAACACGTGAAGCTTGAAAACGTAATCTGGGAGGCCCCCCTGAAATCCCAGCAGGCATGGTTCATAAAACATTTCGGGGCAAATGTGAACCTCGGCAATATAGCCCCAAATGAGATAATTCCTCTGGAATCACTCAGACTCGGCCTGAGGGGAGATACTTTCTTCCAGTTTCTTCCTGATGAACTGAAAAACAATTGATAACGACCTTAAGGAAATCAGTAATTTCCTTACACCTTATTTAATATGAGAAAATTCGGACTTATCGGATATCCTCTCGGTCATTCTTTCTCACAAAAATACTTTGCTGAAAAATTCTCGCGGGAAAATATAAATGACTGTTTATATGACAATTACCCGCTTAAGCACATTGAATTGTTACCCGGACTTGTTGCTGGCAATCCGGAACTGTACGGGCTGAATGTCACAATTCCTCATAAGACCGCAGTACTGAAATATGTCGATGTGACGGAACCTTCAGTCGATGAAATAGGTGCAGCCAATGTGTTAAAATTCAGGAGGACAGGGAATGATATTGAGGTTTATGGCTATAATACTGATGTAACGGGTATCAGAGACTCACTTTTACCTTATCTGAAGGGTAATATAAGAAATGTACTTATTCTGGGTACCGGAGGAAGCTCGAAGGCAGCAGCCTGGACGATGAGGCAAATTGGATTGAATGTCACTTTCGTATCACGAATGCGAAAAGGAGACATCCTGTCTTACAGCGATCTGACAGAGGATCATTATAGAAATACCGATCTGATCATTAATACAACTCCGCTTGGCATGTACCCAGATATTTCAACAAGACCCGATATTGATTTTAAACTTTTAAATGAGAAACATATCATTTTCGATTTTGTTTATAATCCCGAATACACATCTTTTCTGAAAGCCGGAAAGGAGAGGGGGTGCACAATTATTACCGGGCTTAAAATGCTTCATTCCCAGGCTGACCGGTCATGGGAGATCTGGAATGATCCTGAGCTCTGATAAATATATCGGGGGGGTATTCAATATCTGTAAGGAATAATCCCCTGGCAGGAGCTGATTGTCCTGCCCTGCATCTGTCCTTTGCCAGAATAATGTTTTCGAATTCCTCCAGACTTATTTTTCCTGTCCCGGCATCTGTCATTGTACCCACTATTGCTCTTACCATATTCCTGAGGAAGCGGTCGGCTTTGATTGTAAAGACCAGGGAAGTGTCAGTTTCTTCCCAGATTGCCGAATAAATTGTACACAGGTTAGTCTTTACGTCAGTGTGAAGCCTGCTGAAGCTTGTAAAATCAGAGTATTTCATGAGTATCATACAGGCTCTGTTCATTATATTCATGTCAATATTGCCATGAATGAACCATGATGAATCTTCAAGAAAGGGATCTTTAATCCTTGATATATAATATTTGTATGTTCTTGAAACAGCGCTGAACCTCGCATGTGCTTCAGTTGTGACCTTGTAAATCCCGGTTACCGAGATATCTTTCGGCAGGAATCTGTTAAGCCTGAAAATATGGTTTTTATTTTCCGCCAGATCCTGGCAATTACTGTCAAAATGTGCGCAAAAGACCAGTGCATGTACACCGGTATCAGTCCTGCCGGCGCCGGTCGCAGATATTTCTTCATTAAACACTGTGCTAAGGGCATTATCAAGGATTTTCTGGATCGTCACCGAATTTGGCTGAACCTGCCATCCGTGATAAGAAGTTCCTTTGAAGGAAATATATATGAAATACCTTGTCTTCAACAGATGTATTGTGCAAAGAATTCTACAAGGATAAAAAAAAATTTTTAAAAAAATCTGATAATTAATTAAGCCGGTCATTTTAAAAACAGATTTAAAATGTATTTTTACTAAACCCTGAAACGATGATAAATCTTTGAAGAATCTATATAATAAATATGAATAAAAATCAAAAATCCTTAGACTATGAAAGTTGATATGAGTTGGATAGATTATTCGATCATGATAATCTATTTTGTTTTTGTTCTCGGCATTGGCTGGTTCCTGAGAAAATATATGAAGAATGCCAATGCATTTCTTGAAGCCGGCAGGTCGATCCCTGCATGGGTTGCAGGTTTGGCTTTTATTTCTACAAACCTTGGCGCTCTTGAAGTTATGGGGATGGCCGGGTCGGGAATGAAGTATGGTATGCTGACGACCCATTTTTACTGGATCGGAGCGATCCCGGCAATGATCTTCCTTGCCCTCTTTATGATGCCGTTCTATTACGGATCAAAAGCGCGGTCAGTGCCTGAGTACCTCAAGCTCAGGTACGATGAGAAAACAAGGGCATTGAATGCAATCCTGTTTGCTGTAATGACTATCCTTGCTTCCGGAATTTCAATGTACGCCCTGGCAATTTTGCTCGAAAGGATTCTCGGATGGGACTTTAACTTAAGCCTCTGGGTTTCGGCAATGATCGTTCTTGCTTATACTTACCTGGGCGGACTTTCTTCAGCTATTTATAACGAAGTGCTTCAGTTTTTCATCATTGTGATCGGATTGCTGCCACTTGTTTTTCTAAGTCTGAAAGATGTCGGCGGATGGGCAGGTCTTAAAGAAGGACTGGCCCCAATAGCTTCTTCGGCCGGATACGCCCCTGATACTTTTGTAACAACCTGGAAATATACTGCAGAAGCCTCCGCCAATCCCCTGGGGGTAGAGTGGTTCGGAATATTATTCGGACTGGGATTTGTTCTTTCCTTCGGATACTGGTGTACAAACTTTCTTATAGTCCAGCGTGCTTTCGCAGCCGAATCGATTTCTGCCGCAAGAAAAGTCCCCCTGATCGGCGCCTTGCCAAAAATGTTCATCCCCTTCCTTATAATTGTTCCAGGTATCATAGCTATTGTGCTTATGAATGACCCGGGCAAGGGATTTACCCTTCCTCTTGATTCTGCCGGGAAACCTGTATATGATTATACGATCATAATGCTTCTGAAACAGTATCTGCCTGCTGGTGTGCTTGGTCTGGGAATTACCGCCCTGCTTGCATCATTCATGTCCGGGATGGCTGGTAATGTTTCGGCATTTAATACTGTATGGACTTATGACATCTATCAAAGCTACATAAGGAAGAGAACTGATAACCATGAAGCAGACGATAAACATTATCTTAATGTCGGACGTGTTGCAACTGTTGTCGGGGTTCTGCTTAGTATAGCTTCAGCTTATATTGCAAGTAAATTCGGTAATATTATGGATTTCCTGCAGACAATCTTCTCGATGATCAATGCTCCTCTGTTTGCCGTGATCTTCCTCGGAATGTTCTGGAAGAGAACCACAGGTCATGCGGCATTCACCGGACTATTATTAGGATTTCTGGTTGCACTGACACATCATGGTCTGACAGCTCCGGTAGGAGCAAACACCCTTTTCAAAGGTGGCTGGTTAGGAGTTGTACATAACTATCCTGTCGAAATGGCTCAGAATTTCTGGACCGCCATATTTGCATTTACTGTCGCTGCAAGTGTAACTGTGGGATTAACCCTGCTGACAAAACAGAAGAAGACTGAAAAGGAACTGACGGGTCTGGTTTATTCACTTACTCCACGTATCAGCGATGAACACCTGCCATGGCATAAACGTCCCGCAGGCCTTGCTGTTATCGTTGGTGTAATTTGTATAATTTTAAGTATAATATTCTGGTAGGAGGAAATAGAAATGGTAGATATAAGATATCCAATAGGACTGATGTTCACAATACTTGGAGTATTGGTAACAATTTTCGGCTTTGCAACAATATCGGACAGCGGTTTGTATCAGAAATCGCTTGGCATTAATGTCAATATAATAATGGGCATTACAATGCTTATCTTCGGACTCTTTATGCTGTTCATGGCAATGAGGAAGAAGAAAAAGGCATAAATAAAATAAATCAGATTTTAACCGCAAAGTACTGCCACCTTCATTCGCCGAGGGAATCTTTGCGGTTAATTTTTTAATAAAACCTTATAAATGGAAATAAAATTCGGATTCGCAAGTGATAATACTGCCGGTGTTCACCCACTGATAATGGATGAGATCCGGTCAGCCAACAATGGTCATACAATCGGTTATGGATATGACAGATTTACTGAAGAGGCAATGGCACTTTTTAAGGAACAACTAGGACCGGAAACCGAAACATTTTTTGTATTCACGGGAACTGCTGCAAATGTCTTAAGCCTTTCAGGTGTTACACGGTCGTGGAATTCCGTGATTACTGCCTCAACAGCGCACCTTGAACAGGATGAATGCGGGGCACCTGAAAAATTTACAGGATGTAAAGTACTGACAGTCGATTCTGCAGACGGAAAAATATCACCGGGATCTGTTGAAAAACATATGCACGGCTTTGATTTTGAACACCATTCGCAGCCAAAGGTCATTTCAATCACACAGTCTACCGAAATGGGGACTGTATATACACCGGAAGAGATAAAAGAAATTGCAGATTTTGCACATAGACATGGCTTACTGCTTCATATGGATGGAGCCAGGATTGCCAACGCAGCTGTTTCACTTGATCTGCCTTTCAAAACATTCACAACAGATGCAGGTGTTGATATTCTGTCCTTCGGAGGAACCAAGAACGGGATGATGTTCGGAGAAGCTGTATGTTTTCTGAAAAGCGGACTCTCAGGAGATTTCAAGTATATAAGGAAGCAGAGCATGCAGCTTGCATCCAAGATGAGGTTCATTTCTGCACAGTATATAGCATATTTCAGGGATGACCTCTGGAAGAAATGTGCCTCACATTCCAACACAATGGCGTCGGTTCTTGCTGAAAAGATAAGCAGTGTTAAGGGAATAACAATTACACAGCCTGTCCAGGCAAATGGTGTTTTTGTAATAATGCCCCCGCAGGTTGCCGAAAAGGTCTGCAGGAAATATTTCTTTTACCCATGGAATGAAAAGACCTCAGAGTACAGGATAATGACAGGATGGGATACGTCGGAGGAGGATATCGGGGGACTTGTTAAAATCCTTATGCAGGAATTAAAAATGTAGGGACATGCCATGGCATGTCCCTACATGATATTGATTAATAAAAATGATCTTATTTAAGCGTGAAGGTAATGGGTACCATGTACCATACAGGGACCGGTTTCCCGCCCTGTTTCCCGGGCTTAAATGCAGGAAGTGATTCAACTACCCTGATTGCTTCTTTATCAAGCTCAGGATCAACGCCTTTAAGGACGCTAACCTGGTTTACACCACCTTTTGAGGTTACGCAGAACCTTACGATTACCCTTCCCTGTATATTGTTTTCCTTGGCAACTTCAGGGTAGTTCGTATGTTCGCCTATGTATTGGAGGAGAGCAGCATCCCCACCGGGGAACATCGGCATTTCCTCAACAACTACGAACGGCTCGGGTTCCGGTTCTTCTTCCTGTACCTCTTCCTTGATCTCTTCAACAAACTCGACTACCTCTTCATTCTTGACTTCAACCTGAGCTTCGTCAGCTGTCATAAGCTGTGTAGCTTCTTCAGGTTTAACCGAGTCAACAACAACGGGAGGCACATATCTTGCCTGTTGAACGACATCCTGCGGAGGTGGGGGAGGAGGCGGTGGTGGAGCGACTGCTTCATTGGGAGTGTCGAGATTTTCCATCTGTATCTCAACCTGTCTTTCTGTACGCTTCTGGCTTCTCTCAGCAGCTTTTGCATTCAGGTATGGTGTGATGATCACAGTCGACATAATAGCAATGCCAATTAACAATGCTATCAGCACGTTGCGTTTATATTTCTTACGCAGTCTGTAAGCTCCGTACTCCTTGTTTCGGTTCTCAAACACTATGTCATCAAATGCCGGAGCCCTCAATTTATCTTTTGCCATCTTCATCTTGGTTTACGGGTTAATTGGATGAAGTTCTGGATGATGCGGAAGCGCCACCCATGGCGAATTCCACCATCTTTTCTTCATACCATGCGATGTCAACAAACGTATAACGGGCAATTCCACAGATATTCATTTCATCAAGTATATCTACAAAATTCCCGTAATTGGCTGCTTTATAAGCTTTAATAAGCACAATTGGTCCGGTGTCGTCGACATTCTTAAGGCTTCTGATCGCTCCCGCAAGTGAATCCTGCGAGATATCTATTTTACCTGTAATCACCTGTTGCTTGAAATCAGCGATCTTTCTGAAAAGAGCTCTGTTCCTTTCAAGCAGTAATTGACGAACACCTTTGGGGCTGAAATCTGTTTCCATTAACGGAGGCAGATTATTGTATTCTTCAGGTTTGACACCGCCGGGGTACCAGAATATTTTATTTTCGGGACCGAGAATAATGTTCAGCGTACGACTGGCTGATATCTTTGGTGCTTCCTGATTCGGATCAGTTATTTTGTCCGGAAGGGTGATGTCCATAACCTTGGCTTTAGCCATCGAAGTTGTGAGCATAAAGAAGGTTATCAACAACATCATGAGGTCAACCATAGGAGTCATGTCCATGTGCGGAATGATCCTTTTCGCCCTTTTCTTACCTCCTCTTTTGCCTTTTTCCTGTTGAATTATTTCTGCCATGTCACTGTTGTATTTCTTCTAGGTTAATTTTGGCTGCTTCCAGACTGGTAATCAGGCTAAACCTTTTAACATTAAGGTCCTGAAGGATATCCAGTACTCTCTTTACAACGGGGAATTCAGTTTGTGTATCACCTCTGATGACAGCCTGGATATTCGGATTAACTGTACGGGCATACTGGATCCACATGGCAAGCTGGTTGTCAGTTGAATCCATCGGAATCCCCACCTGAAGTTCTTTTCTGGCAGCGCCATCCTGTGTACTCAGGAAAGCTTTCATCTGGGCAATAGGGACACCCATTGAAGATGGATATTTTTCAAACTCCCTGTATTCAGCATCCGTGAACTCGATCCCGTATCTTTTTCCCATTTCCGCCAGGACTTTTGGCCGGAATTTTAATAAAGTATCTGGTCCGTTATCGAAATTCATGAAAACTTTACCGTCAGCAGATAGAAGGAAAGTCATAGCATTAAAATCAGGAGTCGGTTTTTCTGATATTGAGTAAGGTGTACTGACAGGAGCCGGTTCGGGTGAACTCATTGTAGCGGTTAACATAAGGAATATCAATATAACACAGAATGTGTCAACCATCGGCGTCATGTCAATCCTGGGCGACTTTGTTGGTAATTTGATCTTTGGCATCTTTTCTTATTTTATTTATTTGACCAAAAGATTCAATACTACTTGCTTTTAAGTGAAGCGGCAAAGTTCTGTGTCAGACTGAAACCTGCTTCGTCAATTTTGAAATTGTAGCTGTCGATTGTTGATGAGAAATAGTTAAAAGCAAGAATTGAAAGTGTTGAACCTGTAATACCGAAGGCTGTATTAACAAGCGCTTCTGAAATACCCTGTGAAAGAGCAAGAGCATCAGGTGCTCCGGACTGTGCAAGAGCAGCAAACGCTCTGATCATTCCGAGAACAGTACCGATCAGCCCAATAAGCACTGATATTGAAGCAAGCGTCGAGAATATGACCATGTTCCTTGAAAGCATCGGAAGCTCAAGTGCTGTAGCTTCTTCAAACGATTTCTGGATTGACAGGATCTTCTGGTCTTTTTCAAGCTCTTTGTCTGCCTGCAGGTCGCGGTAACGCGCCAGACCCGCTCTCATAACATTGGCAAGAGATCCTTTCTGTTTGTCACATGCTTCAAGTGCTTCTTCAATTTTATCCTGCTCAAGCAGACCCTGAATTTGCGTCAGGAATAAGTTTAACCTGCCTTTTCCTTTTGCTCTGGAAAGGGTAATAGCCCTTTCTATAACGAAAATAATTAGTACAAGCACACAGGTCATAAGAATCGGAACAATGAAACCACCTTTGTATATAATTCCAAGATAGTTTCCCTCAAGAGCATGTCCTTTCGGATTACCTCCTTCAAAATTTACCGGATTACCCATTACATTGACGAACAATAAATAGGATACCACAAAAGCTATTAAAATAGCACTTACTGCAAAAATGTTTTGCAACGCATCTTTGAACGAACTTCCTTGTTTACTCATTTTTATCGATTTGTTTAGGTTTAAGATTTAATGATTTGCAAATATATAAATTTTCAATTTTGTTTTTTCATGAGGAAAAAGAATATTATTAAACTTTTAGCAGTTTATTAATATTCTTTATCAAAAACATATAATAAGTCACAAAAAATAATTTCTAAGTTGCTGTAACTTTCTTTTTTATCTTCAGAGTATCATTTTTCCAGAGAAACATTATATACTCTCGATTTTGTAATAGGCACTTCCTTGGTCGAATATCCTTTGGCGCTAATAAGCAGAAACTCAGATCCCTGAGGAATTTCAAATTTGAATTCACCTCTGGTATTTGACATCATTTCAGCAGCAGTATCTTTTACCCTGATAGAAGCATAGGCTATCGGCTGTTTTGAAACAGCATCCCTTATAACTCCTTTTATCTCATTGGGATTAATACCTTTTCTTACTGAAGCTTCAAATTCACGTATATAGTTGATCTGATTCTTTGCAGAAGCGTTATTAGGATCTAAAGCAAGTATCTGTTCATAAGCTGCAGCAGATCTTGAAAGGAAAGGCAGACGTGCCTCATTGACTTTCTCGGCACCAGCCAGACGTAACTCAATCAGTCCGATTCCGTTATAACCTGCTATCTTGTTCTCTTTGTTTGAAGGATTCAGGTTGATAAGCCTGTTGTAGTAATTCCTTGATGTATTGTAATCATCCTTTGACATGTAGTAATAGCCCAGATATTTCAGAGCTTCGATCATACTGTCTTCATTTTTCAATGAATCTGATTTTGCAACATCAAGCAATTTCTCGAATTTTGGTTTGGCCAGCCCCATTTTGGAATCAGGATCCATCCTTGAATATGTACGGGCAATGTATGTATATGCCGGGAGATAGTTCGGATCCTTCTGGATCACCAGATTGAACACTGAGTCGGCTGATTTGTATTTTTCACCGATATAATAAGCACGGCCGATCTGCATAAAGTCCTCAACTTTTTCATTTGCGGGGTCAATAAGCATTGCCCAGGTCTTTGCAGCTTTATCATATCGTTTAAAGTTATAATAGTTTGATGCCATCTCGCTGAGCAGACCTTTATCCTGAGGCTTCATTTCAAGTACTTTTTCATATTCACTGAAACCCCTGTCGATCTCCTGGTTAGCTTTATCAACTTTTAATTTAGCTTCTTCGACTTTGGCTGTCAGCTCATCAAGAGCCGGTTTGAGTTTTGGCTTTGTTGCAGCCGGAGCAGATGCATACTTGCTCTGTTCCTTTTCAAGCTGTCCCTGAAGGCTGGCAAGCTCATCAGCAAGCTTGGTAAAGTTCTGGTTTTTCCTCATGAGAATCCTTGCCATATAATGATGGTCTTTCCAGAGGATCCTGTCAGCAGGCAGTGCCTTAAAAAGCTCTTCCATATATGATAAGGCTTTGTCGTAATCGGCATTTTTCTTTTCAAAGCTCGAGTAACCTGCAAGACGGTTCATATAGGCCCTCGATTTATCAACAGCAAGTATCTCTTCAACATTCCTGATGACTTCATCATAGTCGCCCGCGTAAAATAATGCATTCACATAACGTGTCTGGGCAGGTATATTACCTTCGTTAAGTTCAAGATACTTCTTGTAATTCGATTTTGACTGTTCCAGCCTCTGGGCCATCCAGTATAGCTGCCCGAGTTCCCTGTATGCTGGTGCATAATTGGGATCAAGGCTGATGGCTTCTTCAAAATAGGGGATTGCAGCATTCAGGCTTTTACCTCTTACATAAATACTTCCTATTTTCATGTTGGCTGTGGGTGATTTCGGATCTGCAAACTGGGCAAGATTATAGTTTTTTATTGCATTTGATCCGTCATTAGCCAGAATATAGATATCACCCGCTATAAGGTAAATCTCCGGATTTTTTGAATCAATTTTGACAGCCTGTCTTATAAGAGGTAAGGCAGAAGCAGTGTCAACTTCCTTTTCCTTTATGTAAGTCTCAGCTATTTTTGCAAGTGCAAATGCATAATCCTTTGCAGGTGGACTAATCTTTTTCAGGTTTTTGTATGGAAGAAGAAAACTCTTTGCTTTTGTACGCATTTCCGCAGCTGTCTTATCATCTCCCTGATAAACGGCAACCTTGGCGAGCCCTATGTAGTTCAGAGGATCATTCGGATTGGCATTTACACCTTTCTGAAAGGCCTCCTTTGCTGTATTTGTAGCCAGACTGAATGAATTGGAAATTGTATCTGCATAATAATCCAGCAGAAAATTTTCACCAAGATAATAAAAGTTCTTAGCATTTGAAGGTTCTTTCTGGATCAATTGCTGGAGCATCTCTCGGGCTTTGTCATATTGTTCGCTTTTTGTCAGTCGCAACGCAGACTCAAGATCCTGTGCCCGGATGTTGCTGAAGAATAACCCTGCCAGTATCCCTGCCAGAAAAAAACCTTTGGTAAAAATGGAACGTCTCATAGCTGTTTTTTATTTGAGGTCAATATTAATAATTTTTCTTTTTACTCTTTTCTTAAACTTGTTTATTTAATATTTTTTGATAAGTTCCTTAATGACTTTAATTCTATTCTCACCCCTCACTCCTCACTACTCATTCCTGATCTGCACCAGCCTTATCGGCATTGTAGCCGGGACAAGTCCGGATTTCAGAACAATCCTCTGGCCCTGCTCAGCAGTTGCCCACTGAATAAATCCGGCTCCAAGTCCTTTAAATGTTTCCCTGGTTATCAGATAAATCTCTCTCACAAAGGGATAGGATTTATCATAAATCCATCCCTGGTCGGGACGGTAATATGATCCGTCATCCAGAATGGGGCGGGATATTCCAAGGATATTTATTCTTTTCCTGTTAGCCAGACTTGCCGGGTCATCTTTGTCGCTCATCCAGTTCACACTTACAATTCCCAGGGCATCAGGATTCCTTGAGACAAAATCAATGACTTCCGGATTGGAATTAACTGCATAGAAATTACCCGGTAATGCTTCAGTTATTTCAAAAAGCTCCTTAAAGAACCTGATATTGCCTGATTTTGTGTTGTCAAATATTACACGGATATCTCCGAGCTTCGATTTTGGATCAAGATCTTTCCACGAGACAGCTTTTCCCAGGAATATGTTACGTACCTGTTCGTATTTGAGCAGAGTGTCTTTATTTTCCTTGTTTGTTACAAGGGCCAGACCATCGAAAGCAAAAGTTATAGTACGGGCAACAATCAGACTGTCTCTCAGATATCTTATCTGATCTTCAGTAAGTTTTTTGCTTGTGACTATAACTTTTACAGAATCGTTCATGAAATCGTTTATCACATCAACCTCGGGTTTATACCGTGGTGTGATCTTTGCATTTGTATAAAGTTGTGTGAAAGTGGATATTTCTGTATCAATCACCGGCTGGAATGACTCGTCGGCTATAATTTTAATATTACCTCTGGTTGGTGTTTCATTTGTTGCAGTACCCCCGCTTATACAGGAGTTAAATGTGATCACTGACACTAAGGTAGCTGCAATCACCAAGGAACTTAGTATTCCGTTCCTTCCGGTAACTGTTTCATAGAATGACCCTGATATTTTCTGTGTGAAAATCCTTAAGTATTTGTTGTTTATTTTCAGAATGCTCATATCAACTTAAAATTTAGTCTTTGCCACTACACATTACAACAAAGTGTATGCCAAGACAAATGCAGGTGAACTTAAATGAGGGCGAAGATTTAATCTTCTTCCTTGTCTTTCGTAAAAAAGGCGTCGACCAGCTGTTTATAGCAAACAAATATCCTGTAAATTCCGTAAAGCAAAAAGGCTCCTCCCATAATATTCATTAAAGCTTTATTCAAATTGAAGAACCTGTCAGCAAAAAACAGGAAGAAAATGCCGCCACCTAAATAGAACATCACCATAAAAACCCCAAAAATGGCATAAATCTGTTGAAGAATCCTGTTATTGTCCATATTTAATAGTTAATGACAAATAAAAGAAAAATCAGTTTAATTTCAAAAGTTTTAAAAATGTTATTGATAAATGAACTAAAATAATAGGTAAATGTTTATTTAATTAATATTGAACTATCTCCATAACTAAGAAATCTGTAGTCGTTGGCGAGGGCAAAATTGTATATTTTTTTCCAGTCGTTTCCAACCCATGCTGATACCAGCAGAAGGAGAGTGCTCCCCGGTTGATGGAAATTTGTAACCATTCCACGGATCATCCTGAACCTGTATCCCGGAATTATCATGACTTCGGTTGAGGCATGAATTACATCAGTTCCGTGAGCCTTCATTCTTTTCAGCAATGAATCCAGTGCTTCATGTACTGGTCTTTCTGTTTCAGTGTAGTATGGTTCCCATTGTCCGGTGAACAAATCAATTTCTCCCGATAAAGGTGAATTTAGTGACCTGATCCCCAGCCAGAAGATGCTTTCAAGGGTCCGGATGGTTGTGGTTCCCACAGCTATTATCCTGCCATGGTACGAAAGGAGCATTTCAAGAGTATCGCGGCTTACTGAAAAATGTTCACGGTGCATGACATGATCCCTGATGTCCTTCGATTTTACCGGTTTGAAAGTTCCGGCTCCTACATGAAGCGTAATTTCTGTTGTTCTTATACCTTTATTTAATATATCCGCAAAAACATTTTCTGTGAAATGCAGTCCGGCTGTAGGTGCAGCAACAGACCCGTCCATTTTCCCGAAAACAGTCTGGTACCTTATATAATCTGTATCTTCATCTTTTCTGTTAACATACGGTGGCAGGGGAATATGACCGGCACATCCTATTACTTCAGCAAAACTGATATCAGACGGATGCCATCTGAATCTTACCAGCCAGGCTTCACCTGACTGGCCTTCTCTTGATGCAGTCAATTTATACTCCCTGCCATTGGTTAGAAAAGTCAGTGACAGTTCTCCTTTCTTCCATTTCTTCAGATTGCCGATAATGCATTTCCATTCCACATTACCATGTGATGCAAATATCTCCTCATAGCCTGACGGAGCTGATGGTTCAAGTAGCAGTATTTCGATAATTGAACCTGTATTTTTTTCAAAAAGGAGCCTGGCCCTGATTACCCGCGTGTTATTGAAAACCATAAGAGAACCGGATGGCAGATACTCAGTTATATTTCTGAAGGTATCGCTACTGATGCTGCCATTCCTGTAAACGAGCAGTTTAGATAAGTCCCTTACGGCAACAGGGTACTGGGCAATCCTGTCTCCGGGAAGGACATAATCATAATCATCGATATTTAAAATTTCAGTCTTGATTTCCATTGTCAAAAAGCCCGGTAAAAATAACCAAATTAAATTCTTATGCGCGCAATTGTAATATTTAGTAATTTTGCAATGCAGCAGGCTGTTCCGTCGTCCCGCCTCAGGCGGGAAGGAAAGTCCGGGCAACACAGAGCACCATGCTACCTAACGGGTAGATATCCGCGAGGGTATAGTAGTGTAACAGAGAATAACTTCCGGTCAAAGCCATCGAAGGTCAGCCTTCGTCAGGGTTTGTCCGGTAAAGGTGAAAAGGTGAGGTAAGAGCTCACCGGTTTCCATGGTGACATGGGAAGCCGTACGCCTCATGGGTTGAAAGATCATGTATACCGGCATTGAGGGCTGCTCGTCCGACGCCGGGGGGTAGATCGTATGATCATGCCAGTGATGGCATGACAAGATAAATGACGGGAAACGGTTTAAATTTCTTTCGCAGATACCTGAACCGTACAGAACCCGGCTTACAGGCCGGCTGCCTTGTGGAGACGCCCAAATTGGGCGTCTTTTCATATTCGCCCGATTTGGGCGCTTTTTTACAGGAGACGCCCAAATTGGGCGTCTCTACGAATTTTATTTCAATTTTTATTTCAATTTGAAAATGCTGTCATCCATAGGAATATCGACTTCGATATTTGTAAAATTGATGACCATTTCCATACCGCTGACAGATGTGGTGGTTTTCATCGGCATGATCAAACCGTTTATTTCCTTGTAATCTGAAGGATATGTTTCAATGGTTACAGGCATTCCGCCCTGTGTTACATCCATTGTCTGCTTTACAAGAAGCCAGCTTGCTTTATCAATATACATGTTGCTTACTGTACCGGGTTCAATTGTGGCTTTGATCTTTACAGTCGGCTTGCCGTTAACTGCTTCTTCCCCGGCAACTTCAAGCTGACCATTCTTCAGGTATTTGTCGAGCATATTCTCGAAATTATTATTCCGCAGAAGCTGTTTTACTTCATCGGGACCCATTTCAACCGGTTGTGAAGATCCGGTCATAGGATTGACAGAATATCCTTTTTCACCATCATATGCCTGGATGATCTCCTGGCCATTCATATTCATTACCGATTTGATCTTGTTGGGATTTTTCATCCATATCTCCATAGGCATTTCCATACCCATCATAGACATCTTCGCTGTGATCTTTATACTCTTTTTGTTTGTGACCTGGTCAAGCTTGTTGGCTGTTGTATAATTCTTTACAATGTCATTCAGCGACTGGGCGTTTATCATCAGAGATGAAATCAGACATGCTAAAATCAAATAAATCTTTTTCATTTTAATCAAATTAAGTTTATAGTAATTGTAAAATTAATGTTTTTGAACTGACATTATGAAAAAAATTACTTTTTATCATAATCATAAAACCCTTTCCAGAAAGCAGACAGCTTTTTTCTCATCTCATCTTCTCTCGGATTTGCCCCTGGGTCATAAAACTTTGTTCCCTTTATTTCCCCGGGAAGGAAATCATCAGGAACAAAATTGCCATCATAGCTGTGTGCGTACTTATAATCCTTATGATATCCGAGATCTTTCATAAGCTTTGTAGGTGCATTTCTTATGTGAAGGGGCACAGGGAGATCGCCTTTTTCCCTCACAGCTTCAATAGCAGCCTCAATAGCCATATATGATGAATTGCTTTTTGGCGATGTTGCCAGATAAACGGCTGCTTCCGAAAGGATTATCCTGGATTCCGGCCATCCGATGACATTGATTGCCTCGAAACACGACTGAGCAAGAAGCAGGGCATTGGGATTGGCCATCCCTATATCTTCTGCTGCAAGTATCACCATTCTGCGGGCAATGAACTTCGGGTCCTCGCCTCCTTCCACCATACGGGCAAGCCAGTAGACTGCAGCATTCGGATCGCTTCCGCGCATCGATTTAATAAATGCGGAAATTATATCATAATGCTGTTCTCCTTTCTTGTCATACAGGGCAAGGTTCTTCTGGACATGCAAAAGCACCTTTTCGTCGGTAATTATGATTCTTTCCTCACTCTCTTCTGTTGATTCGGAAGATATAACCAGTTCAAGGGCATTGAAAAGCTTACGTGCATCTCCTCCTGAGACTCTTAATAATGCCTCGTATTCAGCTATTTCAATGTTAAATTCAGCAAGATAGGGATCTTTCTTAAGGGCCCGGTCAAGTAATCCCATGAGTTCTTCCTTGCCAAGAGGGTTCATTACAAAGACCTGGCAGCGTGAAAGGAGGGGAGAGATTACTTCAAATGAAGGATTCTCTGTGGTGGCACCAATGAGTGTGATAATCCCCTGTTCGACAGCACTGAGAAGCGAGTCCTGCTGAGATTTGCTGAACCGGTGTATTTCATCAATGAACAGGATAGGATTAGGCTGATTGAAGAATTGCTGCTTGCGGGCTTTTTCGATAGTCTCTCTTACATCTTTAACTCCCGAATGCACGGCGCTAAGATGGTAAAACGGTCTTTTAAGGGTGTTTGCAATGATCCACGCAAGGGTTGTTTTTCCAACACCAGGCGGGCCCCATAATATAAAAGAAGGTATATTTCCTGATTCGATAAGCTTTCTGAGAACCGAATTCTTTCCTACAAGGTGTTCCTGTCCGCAAAACTCATCAAGATCCCTGGGCCTTAACCTTTCTGCAAGAGGTTGGTTGGGCAACATATTAATTAAGTTTACGTAAAAGTAGAAATAATTTATTTGAAGGCAGAAATATTATAATCCCTGCAAAAGTTTTCCGGAAAATAATCAACCTTGTGGATTACAATAAGGAACTGTCTGAAACCGTTGATAATGGAAGATTCCGTAACCAATGGTTGCCGGACCGGATTACTTACCCGATGGTAAAATTTAGGGTAGTGCAGGGAGAAGAGGTTAGAATTCAATACTCGGTTACTAACATTGTTAATTAAATATTTTTCACTAAATTGCTTTAAATATGACAACTTATAAAAAAATTTAATACTTTTAACTGCTGAATTTGTGATAGTAAAAGGACTTACAATAGTTTACTGTTTTTGAATTTCTTTCAGACCGAATTTCAGTTATGAAAAAACCATTGCTAATTGTATTAATAATACTGGCAGTATTACTTATTCTGCCTGTTATCAACCTCCTTCAATGGACATTCATGGAAAAGAAACCCATGGATATCATAATTGTCGATAAGACAGTTCCATCAATCAACCGTGAAAAGCATAAGTCATTTAACTGGATACTTACAAATGACAGATTTGTTAAGAAGGATAAGAAGAATAGCTTTTCATACCGGAAAGATTATTACGGATTTATTCCCACGCGTCCCCTGAAAAAGAAACTATGGGACAGAAATGAATACAGGCTTGCTGATCTGAAAGAACTACCTGAAAAAGCTGATGCAATATATATCGCTGATACATATGGTGTGTTTTTTAATGAATGGTATCAGGCTTTTTCACAAACCAGAAGAACAAGGAAGATCTATGGGGGATTGAATAATAATGACAACCTGCTTATAAAAGAGATGAAAGACAGGAATAAGCTGGTTGTAATGGAGTACAACTCATTCGATTATCCCACTGCTGAATATGAATCATTCAGAGCACAGGAACGACTTGGCCTGAAATTTACAGGGTGGACCGGAAAGTACTTCAGTTCGCTTGATTCGACCAGCCGGGATTTTCCTGTATGGCTGACCACCATGTACAGAAAACAGTATCAGAAACCCTGGTCCTTTACGAAAGCGGGTATTGTTTTGCTCCAGGAAAGGTCGGTTATTGTCCTTGAAGAAGGCACTCATCTTATTAAACCCATGCCGGACATTATTACCGAACCATCCTTTTCAGCGGGATGGAATCTGCCTGAAATGGTTGTATTCGACCAGTGGTTCGATATTATTGACCCAATGGATAACAATGTTATTTCAAAATTCAGGATTTCCACAAACAGTGTTGGCGATACATTACTTTCACAAAACTCCCTTGATAATGAATTTCCTGCTGTAATTCAGGAACCTCTGCAAAAAAGAACTTATTATTTCTCGGGAGATTTTGCTAACAAGGATATTACCTACTGTACCTCACGACTCAAAGGTTTCGAAAAGCTGAAGGGATTACTGTATTCAAGTAAACCGGATGACCCAAGAAGGTTTTTCTGGCTATATTATAAACCTCTGATTAAAGGCATATTCAATGACTATTATAGTTCAATGAAATCACAACAATAGCCTGAAGGCCCTGGATATATGGAGTACAGGTAAAATGATACCTGTACTTTTTTTTTAAAATCGTTCTGTTATGAAATTGTCAATCTTACAACCTGATACATTATGGGAAGATAAAACTTCAAATTTCGCTATCCTTGAAAAGATGATATCGGAACTTGACAGCAATACCGACCTCATTATCCTTCCTGAGATGTTCAGTACGGGTTTTACAATGAATACCGCTGAGAATGGAGAATTGTCAGACGGTGAAACCTACAGGTGGCTGAAAAGCATCTCGGAGAAAAGATTGTGTGGTATCTGTGGCAGCTATATTGTAAGATCGGGCCGGAAATTCTACAACCGCTGGGTTTTTGTGGCACCTGACAACAGATCGAAATACTACGATAAAAGACACCTTTTCAGTATGGGAGGTGAACACTTGAATTTCTGTCCGGGTAATAAGCGTATTACATTTAAATTCAGGGGAGTAAGGATATTTCCGGAGGTATGTTACGATTTAAGGTTCCCTGTCTGGAGCAGTAATACAAATAATTATGATCTGCTTATTAATTCAGCAAACTGGCCTCAGCCTAGAAGAGATGTCTGGATGACCCTTCTTAAAGCCCGTGCTCTCGAAAATCAATGCTATGTTGCCGGGGCAAACAGGATAGGGAAGGACGGAATGGGCATCTCATATTCAGGAGATTCTCGTATCATCAGTCCCCGGGGCGAAATAATGGCATCTGCAGGAAAAAATACAGCTTGTACAATCACTGCAGAAATTTCGATTCCCGGGTTGAAAAAATTCCGTAAAAATTTTCCCGTTCTCAAAGATATTGACAAATTCAGTCTCATTATCTGAACCTATCTGTCCATAACTCCATAACTCCAAACTCCAAACTTCAAACTCCAAACTTCAACACCCTGTACAGTATCTCTGCCGGATGCATCGCGATCCTTCCTGTACCATCTTTAATATGGTGTCTGCAGCTTGTACCGGGAGCTGCTATAATCACATCGCTTCCCGCAGCCCTTACTTCAGGAAAAAGCACCATTTCACCGATCCTTGTTGCGAGTTCGTAATGTTCTTTTTCATACCCGAATGATCCTGCCATACCGCAACATCCCGAAGGTATTTCCCTGACCTTAAAGTTCTTTGGAATGGAAAGCATTTCAATTGTAAATGAAGAAGATGATACGGCTTTCTGCTGACAGTGGGCATGCAAAAGCACCTCCGATCCTGTTTCAGCGAATGCGGCACTTGTAATCCGGCCAGCCCTGTATTCGCGGGAAATGAACTCGTCAACCATGAAACTGTTGGTAGCGATCCTCAAGGCATCATCTTTTATTTCAGCATCTGCAAGCTCCGGATATTCATCCCTGAACCCCAGTATCGCAGATGGTTCAATTCCTATCAGAGGCATATCCTTGCTTATGATACCGGATAGTTTCTTTATATTGTCACAGGCAATCTTCTTTGCAGTTCTTATAAAACCTTTGGAAAGATATGTTCTTGCACTTTCCCCGTGTCTTTCAATTGATACACGATATCCCAGCTTTGTAAGCAGAAGTACCGTTGATATTCCTATGGCCGTATCATTGAAGTTGGTGAATTCATCGACAAACAGGCAGACCTTTCCTTTAGGATCAGATGGATTAATAAGCTTCAGATTCTTTCCGGCCCAGTTCCTGAATGTGAACTTATATAATGCCGGAATGGATCTCTGACCTGCTATTCTTAAAATTTTCTTGAACAACCCGGATGTTACCTTATTCCTCACGAAAAAATTAAAAACAGGAGGTGCAAGCGATCCTATCCTGTTTACTGTAGTAATATATGCAACAAGAATTGTGCGAAGAGGAACTCTGTGCTTATCATACCAGTGCTGAAGGAATTCGGCCTTGAGTTTAGCAATATCCACCCCTGACGGGCACTCAGATTTACAGCCTTTACAGGAAAGGCATAGTTCAAGGATTTCGTATATCTCCTTATGATCCCATGGATTTGATTCATCCTTATCCAGAAATTCCCTGAGAATATTGGCTCTGGCTCTTGTACAGTCCTTTTCTTCGCCGGTTGCCATAAAGGAAGGGCACATGGTTCCTCCTATGACTTTTGTCTTGCGACAATCACCTGAACCATTGCATTTTTCAGCAGCCCTGAGTATCCCTTCTGTTGATGAGAAATCAAAAATTGTTTGTATTTGCGGGATCTTTTTTCCGGGAATATATCTCAGAGATGTATTCATCGGGGGCGTATCGGTAATTTTCCCCGGATTCAGGATGTTCTCAGGATCCCATATCTTTTTAATTTCTTTAAGTAGATTATAATTATGTTCTCCAATTACGAGCGGAATGAATTCCCCTCTCAGTCGTCCGTCCCCGTGTTCACCGCTCATCGATCCCCTGTATTTCTTCACAAGTTTTGCAGTTTCAAAACCAAGGGTCCGGAATAATTCAACATCGGCAGGATCTTTCAGATTGAGGACAGGTCTGATGTGTAATTCTCCCGTACCTATGTGGGCATGATAGACGACATCCTTTCCATAGGCAGAAAGCATCTTCTCGAAATCTGCAATATAAGCAGGCAGGTGTTCAACGTTGACAGCAGTATCTTCAATAAGCGATACAGGCTTTGGATCACCTTTCATATTTGCAAGTACTCCAAGCCCGGCTTTTCTCAGCGCCCATACTTTTGATATGTCCCTGCCTCTCACAACAGGATATGCATAACCGTACGGTATTGACTTAAGCTCATTTATCATATCCGATATGGCCTTCTCAAGGTCATCGGATGTCTCTTTTTCAAATTCTACAATTACTATTGATCCCGGCTTACCTTCAAGAAAAAACCGGTTTCCCCTCTGGCTGATATTATTTTCCGTGAGGTCAAGTATCCTGTCATCCATCATTTCCACAGCCGATGGAAAGTATTTGAGGGCAATCAGGTTTGTAAGAAAAGCATCATTCCTTTCTTTAAGGTGAATGCAAACCAGTGCTTTATTGCGTGGTGGCAGCTGTACCAGGTTAAGTTTTATTTCCGTAACTATTGCAAGAGTTCCTTCTGATCCTGCAATAAGTTCACAGAAGTTAAAAGGTTTCCGGGATTCTTTGTTGAAAACATTGCTGTCAAGGAGAAGGTCGAGAGCATAGCCGGTATTCCTCCTTGGTATCTTCGGATCGGGATATCCGTCAATTATTTCTTTCCTGTTTACAGGATCCTCAAGCACTTTTTTTATTCCGTTGTACAGCGAACCTTCAAGACCCGGAGCCAGACATTTCTTTTCAAAGGATTCCTTGTCAAGCGGCCCGAAAACGGCAGAACTGCCGTCGCTGAGGACTGTTCTCAGCTCAATTGTATGATCCCTGGTGGAACCGTAGACAAGTGAATGCGAACCACATGCGTTATTCCCTACCATACCTCCAAGGTTACATCGGTTTGATGTAGAAGTTTCCGGACCAAAGAAAAGACCTTTCTCTTTAAGTACCATATTCAGCTCATCAAGTACCACACCAGGTTCAACCCTTACCCACATTTCCTCTTCATTTATCTCAAGGATACTTTTCATATACCTCGAGATATCGACTATTATTCCTGAACTCACTACCTGTCCCGCAAGGGATGTCCCGGCAGCTCTCATCGTAAGTGCAATCTTTTCGCGCAAGGCAAAAGCCACTATTTTCCTGATGTCAGATTCGTTCCTGGGCCATGCAACAGCAAGAGGCACTTCCCTGTAAACAGATGCATCAGTCGAATAGATCGTCCTGGTTATTGTATCATGTTTCAAATCGCCTTCGAGACTGCTCCCGAGTAAATCAAGCCCTGATAATAATGTATCGTTTTCCATAATTATTTTTAGCGCTGCTAATTTAGAAAAATGATTTGAACAACTTTTTTTAAATAGACCTTATAATGAGATTTTTTTAAAATGTTAAAAGTCTGATAATAATCATATATTCCAAAATTGCAAATTCAGACTTTTTTTCCGTACATTTAAGACCTTGTTTTTGAGTAAATTAATTTATTGATATACAATGGAGTTATTAGATAGCATCAAAGAAAATGCCAGGAAACATAACAAAAGGATAGTGCTTCCTGAAGGATATGAAGAAAGAACCATCAAAGCTGCCGATATTGCTATAGGTGAGGGACTGGCCAGGATCATCCTCATAGGTGATCCGCAGGAAATGAGAGCTCATGCTGAGAAGCTCGGACTGAAGAACTTATCAAAAGCAACCATGGTTGATCCGAGGTCACATCCCATGAAAGATCATTATGCCGATATGATGGTCGAGATACGGAAGAATAAAGGTATGACAAAGGAGGAGGCAAACAGGCTTATTGAAGATCCGCTTTACCTGGGTGTGATGATGATTAAGAACGGGGATGCTGATGGAGAGGTCTCGGGAGCCGATCATGCCACAGGTGATGTTCTGCGCCCGGCATTTCAGTATGTTAAAACCGCACCGGGGATCTCTGTGGTCTCAGGAGCTTTTATAATGATATTGCCCGATAAGAGCTTTGGTGAAAACGGTGTTCTTATATTTGCCGACGGTGCCGTTCATCCCAATCCTACAGATAAGGAACTTGCTGAGATTGCCATTGCATCGGCTAAAACTGCAAGGACCCTTGGGGGCTTTGAACCCCGGGTAGCCCTCCTGAGCTTTTCAACAAAAGGAAGTGCAAAACACGAACTTGTTGATAAAGTGATAAGTGCTACTTCAATTGCACAACAGATGGCACCCGATCTGATGCTTGACGGAGAATTGCAGGGTGATGCAGCGCTGGTGGAAGCAATAGGTCTGAAAAAAGCTCCCGGAAGCAAAATTGCCGGAAAGGCAAACGTTCTTGTCTTCCCAGATCTGAACTGCGGAAATATTGCATATAAACTGGTACAGCGACTTGCTCACGCCGAAGCCATAGGACCAATACTTCAGGGTATGGCTGCACCTATCAACGATCTTTCGCGCGGATGCTCAGTCAGCGATATTGTCAGTATGATAGCAATTACAGCTAACCAGGCTGCAGGAAAATAATTACAGAACTTAATTACCAGCTAAACAATGATCATCCTAGTTTTAAATTGCGGCAGTTCATCAATAAAGTACCAGCTTTTTAAAATGTCTTCTGGTACCGAATTGCTCGCAAAAGGGCTTCTTGAACGAATAGGCCTGAATGAAAGTATACTGACTCACACCCCCACTGGCAGGGATCCGTATAAGGTAATTACAGATATTCCTGACCATACAACCGGAATAAATATGGTGATGGAAGTTCTCTGTCATCCACGGCATGGTGTAATCAAAAATATAAATGAGATCAAAGCTGTAGGACACAGGGTAGTTAACGGAGGGGAAAACTATAAGGAAAGCGTACTTGTTGACAATGATGTCAAAAAGAACATCGAAGCCTGCATAGAACTAGCTCCGCTCCATAATCCTGCCAACCTCAAAGGGATACTGTCAGTCGAGAAACTCATTCCGGGTGTACCCCAGGTTGCAGTATTTGATACATCCTTCCACCAGACCATGCCCGATTATGCATATATGTATGCAATACCGTATGAATATTATGAAAAATACAAAATAAGAAAATACGGCTATCACGGGACAAGTCATAAGTTCGTTGCCCAGAAAGCTGCAAGGATCATGGGAAAGGACTATTTCAGAACCAGGATAATTACCTGCCATCTAGGCAATGGCGCTTCGATAACTGCCGTTAATAAAGGGCAATCGATCGATACATCAATGGGATTCACACCGGTCGATGGTCTTATTATGGGTACTAGAACCGGTGAAGTAGATCCGGGCGTTCTGGTATATATTGCTGATAAAGAACATCTTAATCTTACCGGCGTGAGCAATATGATCAATAAAAAAAGCGGTGTTTTCGGAATATCGCAGATTTCTTCTGATATGAGAGACCTTGCAACTGCAGCGGAAGCCGGCAATAAAAAAGCAATACTCGCCCTTCAAATGTATGCCTATAAAGTGAAAAAATTTATCGGTTCATATATTGCTGCAATGAACGGCGTTGATATTATTGTATTTACAGGTGGTATTGGTGAGAATGACTACAGGATGAGAAAAAGGATCTGTTCCGATATGGAAAACCTGGGCATACTATTCGATGATGAGGTCAATTATGGTAGCAGTGGAAAGGATATTGTAATATCAAAACCTGAATCAAAAGTTACGGTAATTGCAGTAACTACCGATGAGGAGCTTGTTATTGCATCCGATACAAGAACTATTGTGGAGCATCAGACTGTCTGATCCGTTTTACCAATCTTCTGAATAATGGTACTAAAGAGCCTGAATGACCTGAGAACTATTGTGGCCGGAGGGCCTGTTAAAAAGCTTGTGGTTGCAGCCGCTCAGGACCAGCATTCAATGGGAGCTGTAGTCAAAGCCTGGAAAGATAAGGTTATAGAACCAATTCTGGTTGGCGATAAGGATAGTATTTTGAATATTTCAGGTGAAAACAACTATGATATTACCGGAGTCAGTATTGTTCATGAACCGGACATTGAAATGGCCACCCAGCTTGCAGTAAAAATGGTGAATAACCATCAGGGCGACATCCTTATGAAAGGCAAGGTCGGGACTTCCACTCTGCTTAAATGTATTCTGAACAAGGAATGGGGCTTACGGACCGGGAAATTATTATCGCACTTTGCTCTTTTTGAAGTAGATACATATCCAAAGGTAATTGCCGTGACCGATGTTGCGATGAATATTTCCCCGAACCTTCAGGATAAGATCGCCATTATTAACAATTCGGTAGGCTGTCTGATGAAGCTTGGATATCAGATGCCCAAAGTTGCCGTACTCGGTGCTGTGGAAATGGTTAATGAGAACATGGAAGCCACACTCGATGCAGCATTGCTTTCCAAAATGAATCAGCGCGATCAGATCAGGAACTGTATCATCGACGGCCCGCTTGCATTTGATAATGCGGTGAGCCTTGAAAGTGCCAAACATAAAGGCATCCGCAGCGAGGTGGCCGGAGATACGGACCTTCTTCTGATGCCTGATATAGAGGTTGGCAATGTTCTGTACAAATCACTTGTTTTCTTTGCCAAAGCCCGTGTTGCCGCAGTTATTCTGGGAGCAAGAGTCCCGATTGTCCTGACATCACGATCAGACTCCGAACAGGCGAAATTTGACAGTATCCTTCTTTCAGCAGCAGCAAGCAGATAATTAATATATCATCCATGATCACCTCTCTCGGTCAGATGGCAGAAAAAGTGCTTTCAACCAGGAAACGGCACCGTATAGCTGTTGCATGGGCACAGGATGCAAATACTATCAGCGCTATTGACCAATCCGTTAAAAATGGAATAGCTGATGCAATAATGATCGGTCAACCTGAAAAGATTTCCACAGTCTGCCATCAAAATGGCATCAATCCTGGAAAATTCCTCATAATAAACTCTGAAAATGAACGCCTTGCCGCAGAAACTGCCATAGGTATGGTTCTATCGGGTGAAGCGGATATTGTTATGAAAGGCCTTGTGAGCACAGATATCTTCCTGAAATCAGTAATGGATAAGAACCAGGGACTGATGAAGCCAGATGCAGTTCTGAGCTATGTGGCAGTAATTGAAATACCTGAGTATCACAAGCTGCTTTTTGTTACTGATACTGCCGTGATCCCTTACCCCGGATTGAACCAGAAGGTAGCAATGACAGCTTATGCAATTGAAATGGCAGGGAAATTCGGTATAGTGAATCCGAAAATCGCACTTATCGGAGCTTCAGAGAAGGGTAGCCGGCACTTTCAGTATTCCTCTGATTATGCCGAAATAAAAAAAATGGGCACAGCCGGTAAATTCGGGAATTGCATTATCGATGGACCGCTTGACCTTTACCTTGCCTGTGACAGAAAAAGTGTTGAAATAAAAGGAGTAAGCACTCCGGTGGCCGGTGATGCCGACATCCTGGTATTCCCCTCACTTGAATCCTGTAATCCTTTCTATAAATCCCTGATGCTGTTTGGCCGCGGTGAAATGGCGGGACTATTAAGCGGAACCCTTAAACCGGTCGTGCTTATGTCGAGAAGCGAAAGTGAAATATCAAAATATTATTGTATAGCACTTGCCTGCCTGATGGCCTGAAAAGTCAATGTTTTTGTTACACATAATTTTTAATGTATGGGAAAACGACTGATCCTTGCAATCAATCCGGGCTCCACTTCGACAAAGTTCGCTCTTTATAAGGAAGCGGATCTTGTTTTTGAGAAAAACCTGGCTCATCCTTTGGAGGATCTGGCTGCTTTCAGGGAAATCTCTGACCAGCTTGATTTCAGGAAAGAGCTGATAATGAATGAATTGAAAAATCGCGATGTAGATCTGACTGAGATATCTGCAATTGTGGGGCGAGGAGGCCTTGTCAGGCCAATAGAATCCGGTATTTATGAAGTAAATGGAAAAATGATATCGGACCTCAGGAAGGGGCTTCTTGGGCAACATGCAAGTAACCTGGGCGGACTGATAGCTAATGCACTGGCTGTTTATATGCCGAATGCCAGAGCCTATATAGTTGATCCGGTGGTTGTTGATGAACTTCAGCCTGTAGCAAGGATATCCGGCCACCCGGAAATACAAAGGATCTCAATATTTCATGCTTTGAACCAGAAGGCTGTTGCAAGGATGTTCTCAGCTTCTGAAGGCAAACCTTACGATGCCATGAACCTGATTATTGCTCATATGGGTGGTGGTATAAGTGTCGGGGCACACCGGAAGGGAAAGGTGGTTGATGTGAATAATGCATTGAACGGGGATGGTCCGTTTTCTCCCGAACGTTCGGGAGGTCTGCCGGCCGGACAGCTGACAGATCTTTGTTTTTCAGGCAAATTCACCCATGAGGAAATTAAGGCAATGATCACCGGAAAAGGTGGAATGGTGGCATACCTGGGTACTAACAGCTTTATGGAAGTCTGTAAAAGAGCTGCTGAGGGAGACAGGGAAGCAATTCTTATACGTGATGCAGCAGCATACCAGACAGCAAAAGAGATCGGAGCTGCTTCAGCCGTTCTCGAAGGTGAAATAGATGCAATAATCCTTACAGGAGGGATGGCAAGGCAGACTGACCATGTGGAAAGGATCAAAAGAATGGTAAGCTTTATTGCAAGGATTGTCGTTTATCCTGGTGAAGATGAATTGAAATCACTTGCATTCAATGGATTACTTGCACTCGACTGTCAGATTGAGATCAGGGATTACTGAATGCCACGGGAATTATCTTCCCGTTAAAGAACTTGCTTCCTTTCAGGGCAAAATCTCCGATAAACTCAGCCATTTCCCTTGCGCTTACAGGAGCCTTGTATCCCGGAAAAGCTTCCTCAAGCATCTCGGTCTGAACCGATCCCAGAGCAAGGCAATTTATAATGATACCGTTATCACGCAATTCTTCTGCAAGACATTCTGACAAGCAGGAGAGAGCAGCTTTGGATGCACTGTAATAAGACATACCACTGTATTTTGAACTTCCCTGGAAACCACCCATACTCGTAATATTCACAATATGAGATCCTTTCTTCATGAAGGGCAACAAGGCCCTGATGACCGATGCCGGACCAAAGAAATTTGTTTCCATCATTTTTCTGACTTCCTCTGAAGTGAAATTATTGAAGCTCTTTGAAATCAGTAATCCGGCTATGTTTATAAGGACATCAACTGATCCTAAGCCCGAGGATACAGCTGCGGTAAATGCAGCTTCCTGCTCATTAAATTCAGAAATATCAACCTGACAGGTTATAATTCTGCCCTGTACCCTGATTAAATTCAGTTTATTCAGGCCATCCTTATTTCTGCCTGTAACAAGTACAGTATTTTCTTTCTTCTTTGCCAGAAAGAGGGCAGTCTCTTTGCCAATACCCCTTGTTCCGCCATTTACAATTATGTTCATTTTACCGGATCGTATATGATAAAGTGTTTTTTTTCGTTTATTTGCATGTTGACATCAAAGTTACAAAAATGTAATCATGACTATTAAATATTTATCAGTAAAACATAGCCTTATAACGGTAACAGTTTTAAGTTCATTGTTGCTGTACTCTCCGGAAGCCCTTCATTCCCAGAAAGTCAACAGGGATACTCCCCCCCTCAGGGAAAGGATTTTCTTCGGCGGGGATTTTGGGCTTCAGTTCGGAACTTATACAGATATTGAAATAGCGCCGGTTGTTGGCTTATGGGTACTGCCACGTGTGGCTTTTGCCGCAGGTCCGGAATACAGATATTATGCAATTAAAAACTATGGCAGTACAAGTATCTTCGGTGGAAGAGTATATAGCCAGCTGGTTCTTATCCAGGATATCAATAATATTATTCCCGCCGGAATTCATTTAGGTCTTTTTGTTCACGCGGAGGATGAAATTCAAAGCTTCGAATCTGATTTCTGGGACAATACCCAGTCAGGATCGGAGCGGTTTAATGTGAATGCCCTTCTGATTGGAGGAGGTATAAGCCAGCCGGTGGGAAGGCGGGGATCACTCAATATTATAGCGCTCTGGGCCCTGGATGATCCTTATGGAATTTACAACTCCCCTGAAATACGTATTAGTTTCACATTCTGATTTTTTTCAATACATCGTTTACGGACATTTCTGACAGAATATTTCCCTCAGAATATCAATTGATTTGATGATTTTTGATGGTAGCATTTTTACAAATCAACCTCGTCAGAATTGAAAATTTACCTCTTAAAGGAGGGGAACAGGTGAAAATTCTCCTTTTAAGAAGTTAAGATCCATTCTGCTTACCACAAAATCATTTCGGACCCCTGACCCTTAACCGTAAATTGTTTCAAACCCTATCCGCTCCCGATAGCTATCGGTACCTTCCCCTTAAGGCTAAGGGGAAGGGTGTCCACTAAAGTAGCGTCGTTAGTTAGCCTCTGAGGGAAGAACCTGTCCCGCTGAAGAGGGAGGGAAGGAGGAAGGGTAATGTGACGAGCAAATCCTGGCAAAAATGCGTGAAGTTACAAATGTAAACACTAAGAAATAGTCATAAATTCACTATTGTAATTAATAAATTTAATTGTTATTAATTACAAATGTAATTTTCAGGGAAATAAAATTTTAATAGATTATAATATATATTAAATCAATATATTATGATGCTTTATCTACCTTATTAATCATAAAAAACCGGTAAAAATCCTTCAAAACGATTCAGTATTATTTAGAAATCGCTTATAAATACTTATATACCAGTATTTTAATGTTCTAATCTACAGTATTACATTAGAATTTTATAATCAGTAATTACCTGAATTACAATTGTATATGTAAATTTATATAGATCGACATTTGAAAAGATAAGTGTATAATCACACTTGTAAATTCTTATAATTACACATGTAAATTATTTATTAATTACATTTGTAAAACAGATATATTTTCAATGAAAGATAGAATTATTGAATTTTTAAAAGCAGAAAATAAAACTTCAGCTCAGTTTGCTGAGGATATAGGAGTTCAGCCATCAGGTATATCACACATACTGTCAGGTCGGAACAAACCAAGTCTGGATTTCATACTCAAGATGCTTGAAAAATATAAATTTCTTTCAACAGAATGGCTTCTTTTCGGCAAAGGCAATATGTACAGGGAGCAGGTTATTCCCGATCTGTTCAGTCAGCCACCGGTCGAAACCGGTGAGGTCTTTACAGGGCGGATCGATAAGCCTGATGACGCAAAACCATCTGAAAATGAGTCTATAAAGCAGGCAGAGGAATCACACGATCAGTTCGCAGTTGAAAAGATAGTCTGGTTTTATAATAATAACACTTTCAGGGAATACTTCCCGGAAAAAGAGTAGTATATTTGTCCGAAAGCACTGCCTGGATGACAAAAAGGATAGAATCTCTCAGAGTAGTTGAAAACAAGAAACTTAGTAGTAATATTTTCGTCCTTGAACTGACTGCTTCAGGACGGATACCTGAAATGAAACCGGGGCAGTTTGTCCAGGTTAAAATTGACGGAAGCCCTGACACTTTTCTCAGACGGCCCTTTTCAGTTCATGATGTTAATTATTCACAGAATACCTTCAGGCTTCTGATACAGATCGCCGGAAAAGGAACAGAAACACTTTCAGGGCTAAGGACTGGTGATAATGTCAACCTTATTTACCCCCTGGGAAATTCTTTTTCCCTGCCTGCAAAAGGTGAACGCATCCTCCTTACCGGCGGAGGATGTGGAGTAGCACCCTTACTTTTTCTCGGAAAGTACTTAAAACTAAATGGTTTTGTACCGGATATCCTTCTGGGCTTCCGTAGCCGTGAACGTGTAATAGAGTATGATGAATATTCTGCCCTTGGTAAGGTTTATCTGACAACGGAGGACGGATCGCTTGGTACAAAGGGCTTTATAACTGATCACCCGGTTCTCCTGTCAAACAGGTATGATATAATTTATTGCTGTGGACCTGATCTGATGATGAAAGCTGTGGCAAAATTCTGCAAAGAGCAGAATATAAGATGTGAAGTTTCACTTGAGAACCTTATGGGTTGTGGTATCGGTGCCTGTCTCTGCTGTATTGTGGATACTGTTAAAGGGAATGTCTGTACATGTACCGAAGGCCCTGTTTTCAATATAACTGATCTGAAATGGTAAAGCTTGATTTTAACATAGGAGATCTGAATTTCAGGAATCCGGTTCTGACTGCATCGGGGACTTTTGGATATGGGTCTGAATTTGACCACTTTATGGATGTATCCCGCCTTGGAGGTATTATAGTCAAGGGTACAACATTGGAACCAAGGGAGGGAAATCCATATCCGCGTATGGCTGAAACCCCATCGGGGATGCTTAATTCGGTGGGACTGCAGAATAAGGGGATAGATTATTTTGAAGAAAAAATATATCCGGTCATCTCGGACTATAAAACAAATGTGATAATTAACATTAACGGTAGCTATGTTGATGATTATGTTTCACTTACTGAAAGAGTGAACCGGCTTTCACGGATACCTGCCGTCGAGTTGAATATTTCATGCCCGAATGTCAAAATGGGAGGAATGGCCTTCGGAACCAATCCCAAATCAGCCCGCGAAGTCATCAGAGAGGTCAGAAAGGTCTGCTCAAAAAAGCTTATAGTCAAGCTTTCCCCGAATGTTACGGATATCACCAGCTTTGCAGCTATCGCCGAAGAGGAGGGAGCTGATGCCATATCTCTCATTAATACTCTGTTGGGTATGGCTGTAGATATTAACAAGATGAGACCGTCACTTGCCACTATCACGGGTGGACTTTCCGGTCCGGCAGTTAAACCGGTTGCTTTACGGATGGTATGGCAGACAGCAAAAACGGTAAAAATACCTGTCATCGGGATCGGCGGAATAATGAATGCCAGTGACGCAATCGAATTTTTACTTGCAGGAGCTTCTGCAATTCAGGTAGGCACTGCATCATTTATCGATCCCCGGTCGGCTGTAAATATCCTGGAAGGAATTGAAAATTATCTTATTGCCAAAGGTTTTACGGATATTCGTGAGATCATAGGATATATTAACAAACCTTAACATTTTTCCTGCCTTTCTACTCCCGGCTCTTACAACTTTCAGGGTAAAATTCATTGTTTATGAAAATTATTCTTGTTATCTTTTGATTGAATTTTTTTAGTATAAGCGTGACTTTTTTATAATACGTTAACTTAAACCTATAATAATGACTGAAAATCTACAAATTGATGATCTTGACAGGAAAATACTGGATATTATAACCAAGAATGCAAGGATACCGTATCTTGAAGTAGCTAGGGAATGCGGTGTTTCTGGTGCCGCAATCCACCAGAGAGTTCAGAGGCTTATCCGGATTGGTGTAATAAAAGGATCAGAATTTAAAGTTGATCCTGTTCTGGTTGGATTTAAAACATGTGCATACATCGGCATTTTTCTCGAACATCCCGGTCATTTCCGTGATGTGATAAAGAAATTCAGGGAAATTCCCGAAATAATCGAATGTCATTATACAACCGGAAACTACTCACTCTTTGTGAAAGTATACACCCGCGATAATGAACATCTGCGTGATATTCTGACAGATAAAATACAGAATATTCCCGGGGTCATCAGGACTGAAACCCTCATTTCGCTTGAGGAATCGATAAACAGGCAAATTCCGGTACTTTCGGAATGATATTTAATTAATTCCGGCCATGAATGATCCTGAGACACTTTGCGATCACTCCTACACAACGTTTCTGGAATCTCAAACAACTATTGAGGTACTGAACATTAATTTTCAGATAAATACATAAAGGAACAGAGACTGATATCTACGTATTATAATACGTTTTTTAAAACGTATTATAATACGTAGATTCCTTTTAGTACGGAAAACAGAAAAAAATATTCTGAACATTTTCCCGGATTACGGGTTTCTTGATTGATTAAGACAGTTGATGTACAGATAGATGTAATTTTTGTAATGCAGCAACTTTTCCTGTCATTGTTTTTAAGAGTAATATTGTGTAAAAAAATTTCAGCAGTTAAATTGATTGATTTATTTTTGTTTAAACCATTAAGACAAAATGCGATCTCATGAAAACATTTTGTAGAAAAATACTATACAGCCTTCTTTTCCTGTTCAGCTTTTTTCAATTATCGGCTCAGACTGATATTTATGTAAAACAACTGCTCAATGCACTTAAAAGCAATAATCGTTATGAATCTGTTATTAAAGCCAGGAAAGTAGATTCTGTTAATTATTCTGACGAGTCTGACCTGACTCTCCTTATGTATGCCGCCGAAAGGGGATATGGAAGAGTATGCAGAATTCTTTTAGACCGTGGTGCTGACCCGGATCAGAGGGCAGTAGAAGGAACGACTGCGATAATGTTTGCTGCATATAACGGCCATGAAACTATTGTAAATCATTTACTTAAGAGGGGGGCTGAGCCCGATCTACAGGCTACTGACGGGTTCACATCACTCATGGTGGCTGCTCAGAATGGTCACACCGGAGTTGTGAGATTGCTCTTAAAAAATGGGGCGGACCCGAATAGTAAGGCTGTCGATGGTTTTACAGCGCTTATGCTGGCATCCCAGAATGGCTTCTATGAAATTGCAGAGATCCTTCTTGAGGAAGGAGCGGAGACAGAATTCAGGGATAAACCTTACAGTACCACAGCGCTTACGCAGGCTGCACTGGGTGGACATATTGATATTGTTACCCTTTTGCTTGACAGGGGAGCGGATCCGAACCTGCAGGATTCTGACGGATCAACGGCCCTTTTTATGGCATCATTAAAAGGTTTTACCGATATTGTAAGGCTTTTGCTGGACGGAGGATCCGAGCCGGATCTGAAATGCAAAGATGGCGCTGATGCATTGTTAATTGCTTCGCTCAACGGACATACCGATGTGGTTAAGCTGCTTCTGGAAAGAGGTGCTGAACTGACGGACAGTGACGGAACTGATGCGATCGTTATAAATGCACAGGATGGAATGACCGCAACTGTAAGAGCCGTACTTTATGAAGGCAGTATACCCGACCTTGAAAGTCTGGGACACCTGACTGCTGTTATTTCTTCTTCACAGAACGGGAGGCTCGAAGTTGTTAAATTATTGATTAAACCCGGATTCAATACTATTAATGACCCGAATATATCCAAAAGAACTGCCTTTATACGTGCAGCTGTAAGCGGACATATTGATCCGGTGAAGGTTATGATCAGGAATGATGCTCAGTTTGATGCAAAAAGTACTTACAGGTTTACTTCCCTGATGGTAGCGGCAATGAACGGGCATACGGAAATTGTTAAAACTCTTCTTGCCACAGGGGTGAATATCAATTTGTTAAGTACCGATGGTGCAACTGCCCTGATCCTTGCCACTCAGAACGGTCAGACGGATATTGTGAAGTTACTCCTTGACAATGGCGCCGATATGAGTTTAAAAACAAAAGACGGTGCTGATGCACTGATCTGGGCTTCATTAAAAGGTCGGATTGATGTTATAAGACTCCTGCTTGAGAGGGGGGCGGATATTAACATACAAAGTAATGACGGATCAACGGCTCTTATCTGTGCATCCCAGAACGGTCATCAGGAAGTGATGAAACTTTTGCTTGAAAACGGGGCGGATATGGATAAGAACAGGGCCGATGGAATGAATTCTCTGATAATAGCTGCACAGAATGGGTTCACTGAAGCTGTAAAATTTCTTCTGGATAAGGGAGTGGATCCCGATTTACAGGAAAAATCCTATCAGACAACCGCACTGATGCAGGCCTCTATTAACGGGCATCCTGAGACAGTAAGATTATTACTTGAAAGGGGTGCCGATCCGGCAATCCAGAATAAAGTAGGAGCCACAGCTCTGCTGCTTGCCACACAGAAAGGTTATCAGGAGGTGGCAGAGCTTTTGCTTGAGAAAGAAAAAAACCACGATTTAACCGATTCTGAAGGCAACACTCCGCTCATAATGGCTTCACAAAGCGGAAATATGCAAATTGCCAGACAGCTTCTTGTAAGAGGAGCCCAGATCAATATACTTAATAATGAAGGAATAAGTCCTCTTATGCAGGCATCAATTAACGGTCATCCTGAAATGGTAAGGCTCCTTCTCGAAAATGGTGCACAGGTCGACCTCCGGCGACCCAATGGATTCAGTGCTTTGATCCTGGCTTCCCTTAACGGGCATTCTGAAATTGTAAAACTGCTTCTCGACAGAGGTGCTAAAATCGACCTTGTACAATCAGATGGGGCAACAGCTCTGATCGTTGCAGCGCGTAACGGCCATGAAGAGACGATTAAGATATTACTTGAAAGAGGAGCAAACCGTGAACTGAAGGATAATTCAGGTAAAAGCTTCCTGGATTATTCAGGGAAACCCTCTCTAAAGTAACACAGCAAGGTTCCTGGAATTACACGACATGGCAGAATGTTTTATTCATTATTTAGTATAGATATCTTATTCGGAGTATTTTAATTACCTTATCATGAAGAATCCTGTAATTATATTTCTGGTAACAGTTTTACTGTTGGCAAACGCTTGTAAACCAAAGGATAAATCCCTGATTATTAAATTTGAAGGATCATCTTTCGAACAAAAATGGGCTATATCCGATCTGAATCCTGATTTTCCGTCAGACTGGTCAGGTTATGGTTTTCTTACTTTCGACATGAACGCATCATCGACTCAGAGGTTTTTCATTAATCTTTATGATAAGGAGGGCATGAGGCGTCTGAGAGTATTACCATTCCAGGGAGCCTGGGTCAGGGCATCAATTCCTCTTGCAAATTTCCAGAAAAGAAATGTTGTTGGTCAGGATATGGCAGCGATCGGTCAGAAAGGAATGCCGGGATATGGACTCGGATTCACCGGTTCTGTGGGATTCATAAAAAATATTGATTCCCTGGGTATACTTATGGAAAATCCCATGGGTTCTCCTGTTCTTGAGGTACGTAACATGCGGCTGACAATGAATCCTGAAGATTCTATTCTCAGCCCGGTTCCGCTTGTTGATGAATTCGGTCAGTGGATCCCTGATGAATGGCCCGGGAAAGCACGGAATATTGAAGATCTCCGGGCTGCATGGAACGAAGAGGATAAGGCTTTGCAGACAAACAGGTTCAACGTCTCAAAGTATGGAGGTTTTCTTGAAACCAAATCCAGAGCCTCAGGATATTTCCGGGTGGAGAAAATTGATGGTAAATGGTGGTTCATAGATCCGGAAGGTCACTATTTTATTTCAGCCGGTAGTACGGGTATTAATCCCGGCGGTTCATTTGCACGGACTGAGGGAAGGGAATATATCTATGCTTCGCTTGTCCCTGATGAACTTATTAAATCTCAATCAGATAAAAGGCTAGGCAAGGCGTCATTCTTTACCTGGAATTTGTATCGCAGGTTTGGTGAAGACTATTATCAGAAATGGATGGATTTTACGGTGAGGAGGATGGATGACTGGGGATTGAACACTATTGCAAACTGGTCCGATCCCGGATTTGGCCGTAGTCAGCGAAAACCCTATGTGGCAACTCTTTCAGGCTGGGGATTTAATCCACGGACAATGGGAATGCCTGATGTGTATGCTCCGGAATACGTAACAGAGGTAGACAATGCGGCTGAGAGGCAATGCTCCCCCCTGAGGAATGATCCTTATCTGCTGGGTTACTTTGTGGGAAATGAACCACCATGGCCCGGAAGGGAGATGGAACTTATAAATGTGATTCTTGAAGGGGAAGATACACCCATGAAAGCAGCTTTACAGAAATTTCTTTCCGGAGGCGATACTCCTGAACGACGCAGACAATTTGTATATGACACGTATACGATCTTTATAAAAATGGTGAATGGGGCTATAAAAAAGTATGATCCCAATCATCTGAACCTGGGATTGCGTTTCGGGGGACATCCTCCGGAAGATCTTGTTATGGCTTCAGCATCAGTAGGTTTTGATGTTTTCAGTCTGAATATTTATAATTATAGCGCGGAATCCGTGTTACTTAAAAGAATTGATGAAATGACAGGATTACCGATCATTATCGGTGAATTTCACTTCGGTACTGCTGAAAGGGGGCTTTCACCAGGATTGAGGCAGACGATAAGTCAGGAAGAGAGGGGTGTTGCATATCGTTATTATGTTGAAAATGCCGTAGCGCATCCATCTCTTATCGGAACGCACTGGTTCCAGTGGTGGGATCAGCCGTCAACCGGCAGGGGCGACGGGGAAAACTATAATATTGGTTTTATTGATGTGACCGACCGCCCTTACAAAGAGCTGGTTGATGCTGCGCGTGAAACACACTCCAGGCTCCTTGAGATACATTCGGGTAAAATTCCTCCTGTCAGCAGGCAGGCTGTCACTCAATGATAGTTCTATCCGGCGGCGATATCGAGCATCCTTTTTACTGCCGGATTCGGTTTCAGGATCGGCTGATATTGAAAGTACACCGTCACCGTCCCAGCTGTGAAATCTGACTTCGGCTTTATTATCAGATATCTGTAAAGTTTCAATCAGCACCAATTTTTCTCTTACCACCACAGATACATGTTTATCTGCTGATCTGACCTGGTTTCCGGGATCCGGTATAACTGATTTATTTTCTGTCAGATGGTTAGGAATACAGGCTGCTGCTGCAGAATAACCTGCTGTCTGGATAAATTTTCTTCTTTCCATTAAGGTATTTTTGAGAATTTGAGCGGATATTAAATTAAAAAAAATCCAGTAAATTGTAACTCAATAACCAACTTAATTCTTAAAACCATGAAAATCTTAAGAGGAACAATTTTTGGAGGTATTTCCTATTTTCTTTCAGGCTGGTTTGTTTATGGGATATTGCTTATGGGATTTATGTCAGCCAATATGAATCAGTGTGCTGCCCGGACTGATGGGTCAATGGTCTGGTGGGCAATTATATTGTCGAATTTTTCGGCTGCATTGTTACTGACACTTATTTTAAAATGGTTTGGTGCGAAAGGTATTCAGGATGGTTTGAAGATTGGAGCATTATTCGGATTCCTGTTTGCTTTGATCGTAAGTCTGTCTTCATGGTCCATGACAACACAGTACATGAATTTGGGTGTCCTTTTCGTGGATATACTTGTAAGTGCCGTATTATTTGCCGTGATAGGTATGATAATTGTTCTTACATGGGGCAAAGAGAAAGCCTCCTGAAATATTAAACGCTAAATGAAGAAGTTGTCGTTGCAGGCTATAACCGATCCTCTGCCAACCTGAAATTGGAGTCAAATTTATTGTGATCCAGCTGGGATTCGAACCCAGGACCCCATCCTTAAAAGGGATGTGCTCTACCGGCTGAGCTACTGAATCAAAACCTGTAAATGAACCACAAGGCTCTCAGCATTGAGGCCAGCCCTGATTTCTGAGCTAATAATGCCTCATTTTAAATGCGAGTGCAAAGGTATTATATTTTTATACTTATGCAAAAAATCAATTAAATTTTAACCTTGAAAAAAAGTCCTGCATTTCCTGTAATGTAAAACCAGGTTATACGTCCTGATTAAAATTAATAAATAAATTAATACAAACCGAGATGAAAAATATTCTTTTTTTACTCTTGTTTACAGGAATCTCGAATTCAATCTTCAGTCAGAGATCTGTAGAAAGCCTGTTTGATAAATATTCCGGCAGCGACGAATTCACCTGTATTACGATCAGCGGAAGCCTCGTTAAATTAATAAAAGCCCTTGGGGATGACGAAGAAGACGATTTTCTTCCGGGCGATATTACAACAATCAGGATACTTGCCCAGAATGACGGCAGGAGAGAAGCCGGTAATTTCTATGATATGATTGAACGAAACCTCGACCGCAGAAACTATGAGGAGTTCATGAGTGTAAAGAAATATAACCAGGATCTTGTAATGCTTGTCAGGACTGCCGGAAGAAGTTTCAGGGAGATACTTGTTGTGGCAGGCGGAGAAGATAATCTTTTGATCCAGATAAAAGGCAACATGACTTTCAGGGAAGCACAGCGATTTGCTGATGAGATAAAGAAAGACAACGGCAGAGAGTTCGTCGATGAAATGGACTGAATCCTTATGTTCGTATCTTTACAGGATAATCTGAGTTAGCTTCCTGGCCTGATGACAAGGGATGAATTTAATAATATAATACATAAACACAACCGTAAACTGTTCGCAATAGCGTTCCGTATACTTCGAAACAGACAGGAAGCTGAAGATGTGGTGCAGGATGTATTTTTGAAGATGTGGATGATGGGTAAAAAACTTGATGAATATAATGACCTCTGTGCACTGGGGGTGACAATTACAAAGAATAGTTGCCTCGATATGCTGAGAAAGTGGAAACATATCAACAGTGATCCTGACATAATGATCAGTGCGAATGCCGATCCGTCGCCCTCACCCTTTGAACAAATAGTCTCTGCCGAAGATGAAAATATACTTGCAGGGATAATAGAAGAATTACCGCCCTTATATCGCGATCTTGTTCAGCTCAGGGAAATAAACGGATTGTCATATGAGGAGATATCGGCAATGAATGATGTAAATATCAATACTCTGAGAGTCACATTATCAAGAGCCAGGCAGATGATCAGGGAGAAATATTTAAAGTACTATGATGACAGAAAACAGTCTGAAAGAACTTCTCGATAAGTACTACAGGGGAGAAACATCTCCTGATGAGGAACTTGAACTGAAGAAATACTTTTCAGGTAAAGATGTATTGCCGGGCTATGAAGCAGAAAAGGAGATTTTCAGCCATTATTCCGGACAGGAAAAAATTCCCGTACCTTCATCAGGCTTTGAGATGCGCATAATAAATGCTGTTGAGCAGCTTGAGAAAACTAAATTCAAATCAGATTTCAGGAGAAAATATATTACTGTATTCAGTGCAGCAGCAGGAATTCTGATAATCGCAGCTACCTGGTTCTTTCTTAACCGCAACAGAGAGCCTTCCGACACATTCACTGATCCTGCACTGGCTTATGCTGAAACAATGAGAATACTTAATGAAGTATCAAATAAGCTTAACAGCGGTACAGAAGCGCTGAAACCTGTAGTTCACCTGACCGGTACCATAAGAGACGGTATGAGATCTGTTGACAGATCATTATCTTCAATTACAGCGGGATTGAGAAAAGCCGGCCTGTCAGGTAATTTTAATGAAGTATTTAATAATCAGTATACTGATAAAAATATTAAGTAAAATGAAAAGATATAGTTCAATTATACTTGCGATACTGATAAGTCAGGCAGTATTTTCACAAATGGGCCCAATAGATGCTTTGTTTAATAAATACTCTGAAAAGGAAGGATTTACATCGATATACATTTCAGGAAAAATGTTGAAAATGCTGGGCGCCATGAATCCCGATCCTGAAAAACCTGCCGGTATCCTGTCCCGTCTTACCTCAATCAGGATACTCTCAGAGGATGATTCCCTCTCGTCAGGCAAAGTTAATTTCTATTCAGAACTAAGCAAAGCACTTGATTTTTCAGTCTATGAAGAGCTGATGGTTGTGCGTGAAGGTCCTGATATGACGAAATTCCTTGTAAGGCAGAATGGTGAATCTATTTCCGAACTCCTCATGATTACAGGAGGTTCCGGTGGAAATTCGCTGATCTCGATCAGGGGTGATATCAACCTTCGCGAACTTTCCGAGCTTTCAAAAACAATCGGGATAGAAGAGCTTGAACACCTTGAAGATGCAGATTCAAAGAAGCTTAAGGACTGATTTTTTTTTCACTCTTAAGAAACCTTTCCTGCATTAGTCTCGTATATCTGATAAAAATCAGGTATTTATGAGCTCACATTCATCGAAAAAGGTAATTTCTGTGATGACGTTGGCCTTTTTGTTGTCGCTGAGTACGTTTTCACAGATCGAAGAAGTATATTTCCTCAGGAGTGCTCCATCTGACGGTATTAAGATCCTCGAGGCATACGTTGCTCCCTGGGCAGATGCAATTGGTGCGGGCTTGAACGGCAGCTGGTACAATACTGCAAAACCCCATAAGATGGGAGGATTTGACTTTACATTAGGATTCAATGCAGGCTTGGTTCCCGAATCCGCACAGACATTCGATATCTCATCACTTGGCCTGTCATCATCATTATCCGGCACCGGAACCAGTCCTACTATTGCCGGAACAGACACCGAAGGTCCTCTGATGACCTATTCTGCTGGCGGTGTAACTCTTGCATCATGGCACCTTCCTCCGGGCAGTGACTGGAAGATCATCCCTGTCCCGACCGCACAGGTCGGAATAGGACTTCCCCTCGGAACAGAGTTAAAGTTAAGGGTCATACCCAGGATACCAGTCAGGGAAGCCTATATTATGCTTTTGGGGGCAGGATTGATGCACAGCATTATACAATACATACCGGGCAATGAGGTTATACCGGTTGATGTATCGGTCTTCGGAGGTTATACAAGGGTAAATATTGATGTTCCTTTCAACCTTTTACCTGATCCGGAAATTGCATCCAATTATTCTTCTGAGGTCAACCCTGAAATTTATTTTGATGACCAGAAGCTGGGCACAAAATTCGAAGCCATGAATGCCGGAATTATTGCTTCCGTCAATCTGCCGGTAATAACATTCTATGGAGGTCTGGGATATAGTAAGACCAGGACCCTGGCCGGCCTTGAAGGGCATTATCCGACACCTGTTGCCGTTACGACAGGTCCCGGTGCACCATATGCCGAATATAATGACAGCGGGATAAAACAGGGTGAGGATTTTGAGAAGATAGATATTGAAAATTTCTCAGGATTAAGAGCAAATGCAGGTTTCAGGATAAAACTTTCAGTTCTGACTATTCATGCCGATTATACAAGAGCGCTTTACAATGTTGTATCCGCAGGAGTGGGTATCTCATTCAGATAAAAGTCAGGTTTAATGAACTGTGATCCCCGGAATGAAAGTAATATCATCCGGGGATTCTTTTTTTGTTTATTATTTGCTTACTTGCATCTGGATTAACCAATAAGTGGGTTGGATTCTAAGGTTATACGATCGGGTTACAGGGCGCTTCTTAAAGCAGCCGGAAATAATATTGGTCAGGAAGATATTTCCAGGATCAGGGCAGCGCTTGACCTTGCTATAAAGACATGCGAAGGAAATGAAATTTTCACGGGTGAATCACAGGTACTTCACGCACTGTCTGTTGCAAGGATAGTTGCCGTGGAAATGGGTCTGGGACCAACCTCTGTGATAACTGCGCTTCTTCATGATTCATACGACAAGCTGGATCTCAGTTCCAGAGAACTTGAGAATCAGTTTGGAAAGAAGGTTATTGAGATACTGAAAGGTTTCTCGAGAGTCAGCAGCATGGAATCCATGCAATCATCTTTTCAGGCTGAAAACTTCCGCAAGTTGTTGTTAAGCCTTGCGGATGATGTCAGGGTTATCCTTATAAAGCTTGTTGAGCGCCTGGAGTATATGAGAAATATCGATAAGGCTCCGGTTAAGGAAAGAATGCCTCTGGCTTCGGAAACTTACTTCCTGTATGCACCGCTTGCTCACAGGCTCGGATTTTATAATATCAAGTCAGAGCTTGAGGACCTGGCTGTTAAAATACTTGAGCCGGAACAATATGATTATGTAGCCGGCAGGCTGAAACAGACGACGGCTTCCCGTAACAGACTAATAAAGGAATTCTCACTTCCGCTGCAGGAAAAACTGGAGAAACAGGGATTCAGGTTTACAATAAAAAGCCGCACTAAATCAATACATTCCATCATGCTGAAAATGAAAAAGCAGGGGGTGGATTTTGATGAGGTATATGATCTCTTTGCTGTACGTTTGATACTCCGGAGTGATCCTGAGAATGAAAAATCGGACTGCTGGAGAGCTTATTCAGTGGTTACTGACCTCTATCAGCCTAATCCGAGCAGGATGCGCGACTGGATATCGGTACCCAAATCGAACGGGTATGAATCTCTTCATACCACAGTTATTGGCCCGAGGGGAAAATGGGTCGAGGTCCAGATCAGATCTGAAAGGATGGATGAGATAGCAGAAAAAGGACTTGCAGCACATTTCAAATACAAAGGTATAAAAGGAGAGGGAGGGCTTGATACCTGGCTCAGCAAAATGCGTGAGATTCTGGAATCTCCGGAAAAGGAGGATTCGGCATTTTTCGATCAGATCCGCTCAGGTCTCTATACAGATGAGGTGTTTGTTTTTACTCCGAAAGGCGACCTGAGACAGCTTCCTGCCGGTGCCACACTGCTCGACTTCGCATTTGATATCCATACGGCTGTAGGCTCCTCGTGCGTTGGCGGAAAGATCAACGGCAAAAATGTAACTATACGACATGTACTTCAGAACGGCGACCATGTTGACATTATCCGGTCAAAAAGCCAGAAGCCCAAGCAGGACTGGCTCTCGTTCGTAGTCACAAGCAAGGCTAAGTCGAAGATAAGACTGGCGCTGAATGCCGAGAAAACCAGAGCTGCCGCAGAGGGAAAAGAGATCCTTATGCGCCGGATGAAAAACTGGAAAATAAATTATAATGATACAGTTATTCAGAAACTGATCAGCCATTATAATTTCAGAACCGCCCAGGATTTTTATTACCAGATAGAACAGGGAAAGATTGAACTTCTGGAGATAAAGGACATACTTCAGAAAGAAGAAGCTCCTGAAACAGAAATAAGCGCTGGTCCTGTACAAGAAAAAGAGACCAGGGAAGCGATTGATATCCAGTATTCTGATTATCTGATTATTGAAGATAAGATTGAAGGGCTCGATTATAAGCTGGCAAAATGCTGTAATCCGGTATTCGGTGATGCCGTATTTGGATTTGTGACAATTTCCGAAGGAATAAAGATCCACAGGAAAGGTTGCCCCAATGCAAATAATATGATGACAAGATATCCTTACAGAGTGGTGGCCGCAAGATGGACAAAAACAAAAAGTATTACTTCTTTCATCACTTCAATCAAGATCACTGGGGTGGAAAATACAGGTATTGTCAATCAGATCTCTGATATTATATCAAAATACAGCGTTGCAATCAGAAGTTTCAACTATAATACTGAATACGGAATGTTTGAGGGTACACTTAAAATTCTTGTCCCGAACAATGATGTCCTGTATAGTATCATGAAAAAGATCCAGGCTGTAAAAGGAATATTAAAAGTAGTAAGACAAAATGATTGATCAGTATCTTTTATCAGGTTTAACCGGAAGCTTAGCCATTTTTTCAACTTCAAGGGAAGCGTACCCGAATTCTTCAACAACTTTTCCCAGCACAAGGTAGGTACCTGCACCTTTGAACTGGTAGTATTTCAGGGACTGGGGGAAATGGGTTGTGTCGAAGAAATCTCCTTCACTATCAATGAAACATCCGAAATTCATCCAATCTTTCTTAATTGTTTTAATGTATTTGATTGTAACAAGATGACCTACCATCCTCACTTTCTGTCCTATATGCTTTATCATGTCACGAGCCCTTATCTCACCCCGGAATGATGTTTCAAGCATATCAAACCAGGTCATTGAAACAGGGAAGCTGAGAAGTTCAATTTCGTCATAGGCATCGTCAAGCTTATCCTGTTCAAGGTCGGGGAGGGTGAAGTTTTTAACGGGTGGGGCAAAGAGAGGCCTGATCAGGTCAGGTTTGCTTTTGTTTATCATCATATGGGCTTCCCACAGCAGTACTGCTTTTTTCTTTCCTGTGAACCGTAGTGCTCCGGCCCTTATAAGCAGGATTATCTGCTCAAGTCCGGGATTGACTCTTGACACGAAATCGCTGAGATCAGTGAAATCGCCATCGGCCTGCCGGATCTCATCGATTGACCTGGCAATTCTCTCTTCAATACCGGCAATATGTATGAACCCAATATAAATATCAGAACCATAAATAGTTGTCTTATAAGTGCTTCTGTTCACGCATGGCAGCTGTATTGTGGCACCATAGCGTTTTGCTTCATGAACATAGACCCAGGTCCTGTAGAATCCCCCGAAATTATTAATTACAGCCACCATGAATTCAAGGGGGAAATGGGCTTTCAGGTAGAGGCTCTGAAAGCTTTCCACAGCATAGGATGCCGAATGGGCTTTTGAAAATGAATAACCTGCAAACGATTCGATCTGTCTCCACACTTCTTTTGTCAGATCATCACTGTAACCTTTTTCGCGGCAGTTGGAAAAGAATTTGTCAACGATACGCTGCATTTCCTTTTTCGACCGGTATTTTCCACTCATTGCCCTGCGAAGGGTGTCGGCATCGGCAAGGTCGAGTCCGGCGAAATGATGGCACACTTTAAGGACATCTTCCTGGTAGACCATGACCCCGAAAGTCTCCTCAAGCTGTTCTTTCATTACCGGATGTAAGTATTTGAATTTATCAGGATTATGGAATCTGAAAATATACTCCCTCATCATTCCCGACCGTGCCACGCCGGGGCGGATAATTGAACTGGCAGCCACAAGGGTAGTATAATCATCGCACTTCAGTTTCTGGAGAAGTCCGCGCATCGACGGACTTTCAACATAGAAACACCCTTTTGTTTCTCCGCTCCTGAGGTATTCCTTAATTTTCGGATCTTTCTTGAATTTCTGGATTGCATGCACGTCAACATCGATGGACTGGTTCCGGAGTATTATCTCAGCGCTTTCACGGATATGTCCGATACCTCTCTGGCTTAGTATGTCGAGCTTCTCATAACCGATTTCCTCAGCTGTATACATATCCCACTGGGTGGTGGGAAAGCCTTTTGGCGGCATGTCCAGGGCAGTATAACACGAAACCGGTTCCTCGGAAATGAGAATTCCGCCGGCATGAATGCTCCGCATATTTGGGAAATCGGCGATCCTGTGGCCGGTGGAAAAGATAATGTCGGTTATTTCATTACGGTTTGTGTCAGATGAAGGATTATCGATTATTGCATCGATCTCTTCCTTTGGTAATCCGTGAACTTTTCCAAGCTCCCGGACTATTGATTTTCCCCGGAAGGTGCTTATTGTTCCAAGAAGGGCAGTATGATTATACCCGTACCTTTTGAATATATAGTCGATGACTTCGTCTCTTTCTTTCCATGAATAATCTATGTCAAAATCGGGGGGACTGCTTCGTTTCGGGTTGATAAAGCGCTCGAAGTAAAGGTTTAGATCAATTGGGTCAACATTAGTGATTTTCAGGCAATAAGCAACTATGGAGTTTGCTCCGCTTCCACGTCCGACATGGTAAAAGCCACGGGCCATTGAGTATCTGATTATATCCCAGGTTATCAGGAAATATGCAGAGAAACCAAGCTTGTCGATTATCTCAAGTTCATGTCTGATTCTTTTTTTTGCTTCATTGTTATTTTTACCATACCTGTATATCATTCCATCCCATGCAAGCTTTTCGAGAAGAAGTTTGTCGTCGTACCGGCTTGCGGAGAATATCTTTTTATTCTTATGATTATCGAAATCGAATGATAAACTGCAGTCTTCGATCAACCTTACCGTATTATTTATTATGCCTGGATAGCTTCCGAAGGTATCACGGACCGTTTGCGGAGAATGGAAGAACTCATCTTCGCCGGCACACTGTGATGGTTTGAGATGACTGAGCAGAATATTGTTGTCGACAGCCCTGAGGCTCTTATGTATAAAGATATCAGTCTGATCATTGAAGGTGACGGGCTGCATGATGACCATTCGGCTGAGTTCTCCCGGGGTGAGTCTCAGTAATCTGTTTACTTCGTTTATTCTTACCCCGGCATATTCATTGTCATACATTATTCTGCCGGGAAGTTTTGTCCTGGAATAAATTATATATGCTTCTGAAAAATCCGGTGCGGGAAATGGGAGGGGAGTCTTCTCAAAATTATGTTTTGAAAGGAATTCGTTCAGTTCCTGTAATCCTTTGTTATTACGGGCTATTCCTATGTATAACAGCTCATTATCCTTTCTGAATTCTATGCCGGCGACAGGTCTGACGCTGGTTTTTTTACATTCTCCTGCAAACTCAGGAACTGCTGTCGAATTATTAATGTCGGTAAGTACCATTGAGTCAATGCCGGTCTCTTCAGCTTTTTTTACAAGCTGTTCCACGGACATTGTTCCGTAGCGAAGGCTGTAGTATGAGTGGCAGTTTAAGTACATGGCTCAATGGCTCAGCGGCTCAGTGTCCGAATCCATACATCATATATCCTCTCAGTCGTTCTTCCATCATCTTCTGTTCATTTGCGGCATATTCGAGCCGTTTGATCTCCTTTTCTTCTCTTTCGCTGCTGGTCATAACACCGGCGGCTCTTCTCACGGCATCCTTACCAAAGCGTCTTCTGATCCTGTCCATAGCCATATAAAGGCTTACTTTTTCCGGGGTATCGTCAAACATATCGAGTTGCTGGACACCTCTGACCAGGTGACTTAGTCTGACGCCAATCAGCCTTATAAGCATTCTCCTCTGGTAAAGCTTCGCAAACAGTTCTTTTGCGATATCAGTGATAACATGATCGAAGGAGGTATATGGTATCCGTTTCTGAAGAGTATGTGTGTCGAAATTGGAATACCTTATTTTTACTGTTACACATGAAGCAAGCTTTTCCTGTTTCCTGAGATCATAAGCAATTTTTTCGACCATACTTACAAGTATCTGGTTCAGCCTGGCCACATCGGTAGTATCTTTCTCAAATGTATGTTCGGTGCCTATCGATTTCTGCTCTGAATAGCTGATCACCGGAGTTGAATCTATTCCATTGGCCCTTTTCCATACTTCAATGCCGTTTTTGCCCATCAGCTTTTCGAGCATTTCTGCCGGAATGTTCCTGAGGGTATAAATGGTTGAAATGCCCATCGAACGCAGTACATGATAGGTTTTCTGTCCGATCATTGGTATCTTGACTATCGAAAGAGGATCGAGGAAGGGGAGGACCTTCTCTTTACCAACTTCTATCTCTCCGTTCGGTTTTGCTTCGCCGGTTGCGATCTTTGAAACTGTCTTGTTTATTGAAAGCCCTATCGAGATAGGCAATCCGGTCTCTTTTATTATATTCTGCCGCAATTCATGCGACCATTTATAACACCCGTAAAACCGGTCCATTCCTGTTATGTCAACATAATGTTCGTCAATAGATGACTTTTCATAAAGTGGTGATTTTTCAGCAATTATGTCAGTAACCATGTTTGAATAATTACTGTATGCCTCCATATCGCCGCGGATTATTATTGCATCGGGACACATTATTCTGGCCATTCTGACAGGCATGGCGGAACTTACCCCGAATTTTCTGGCTTCATAGCTGCAGCTCGATACCACACTCCGGTCCGACAGACCTCCGATTATGACAGGCTTGCCTATAAGCCTGCTGTTCCTCAGCCTTTCCACTGATACAAAAAAAGTGTCGAGGTCGAGATGGAGGATGGAGCGGTCGGTGTTGCCGGTGAAAAACATTTTTTAAAGTTTGGAGTTTGGAGTTTGGAGTTTGGAGTTTAAAGTTTGGAGTTTGGAGTACTTAGAGTTTTAAGTTTTTACCTATCGAAGTAAAAATTGCTAACAACTCATTTGATTCGATGAGTTCTGCCTCTACTTTTTTTGGATCTGCCCATTCCAATTCTTTGACAATTTCAAGCCAGTAACATATTTCATTTGATTCGCTTTCACAGATTTTGATTTTGTTCTTAAAATCCGCTCTGCTTCTTGCTCTTGCTGCTTCGCGGTAATTTGCACCAATACTGGTTCCAGCCTTGGTCATCTGGTTTCTTATTATCTTACCTTCAACACTATTCGGTAAAAGTGCAGATAATCTGATAATCCTTATTGCAAAAGCTCTTGTTCTTTGCTCAAGCTTTTTGCCAAATTCCCTGTTTTCCATATATATATAAGTTTTAATGCCCAAACTCTAAGTACTCCAAACTCCAAACTCCAAACTTTTTTCTTACAATAATTTGTTTATGTCAAAAACATATTTTACATTTGATTAGAAATTAATCAATATTATGATTACAATATAATCAATTTTTTTATATGTATTTCACGTCCAACATAAAATTTTTAAGAAAAAGAAAGGGCCGGACACAGGATGATGTTGCGGCAACCCTTAATCTTAAGCGTTC
>JAKQPD010000308.1 GCA_029564935.1 Bacteroidota bacterium | reverse complement strand
TCTACGGCAACGCTCAAACTCTTCTTTTCGAGCCTCCATGAGATATTTTCAAAGCTGTTGGCATCGAGTTCGATGAAACAGTCAGTATATGATTCAAGGCCGAGGATATGGATAGTGGTATCTTTTTCATTTTTTTCTATTCTTCCACTGTTTGTACGGAGGTTGAGACCGTATGCTTTGGGCTCTCCGGGATCTTTCTTTTTATTTGAATTCAGGTCGAGATATGGGACGATTGATATTCCACCCCTCCCTACATTTGTCCGGTTATCGACACCGAGATACCGCGATTTTCTGTCATTTATAAGGCTTCCTCTTGCATACTGTACCATCGAGGTGGTCTTGTCAGCTTGTCTGACGGAAAATCCGGTTTGAGCAAATGAAAAATCGTAACGGAATCCCATTTCTGCCAGTTTCAGATCGTTTCTGAAATTCTGTTCATAAGTAAGATTAAGATGAGCATGTTTGAAAAGGTATTTTTCAAGCCGGATCTTTGCTGAAATAAACTCTCCCGGGGTATAACCAAACTGGGACTGGGGCATAATTATAAATCCTCCCGGGAGCCTGAAAGCCAGAGACAGATTACTGTAGAGGACCGGGTCAGCATCTTCGACGAACATTGCATAAGTAGAGAGGTTTGTACTGATTCCTGAAACCGATCCTGAGAACATCCATTCACCGGTTAAGTACTGATTACCGGCGGGAAGTATTATCTGGTAAGCCGAAAGTCTCTGGTATGATGATAACTGTCCTATTTTGAGAGGCATTGAAATTGTTGCCTTTCTTTCTTCCCTGTAATTGTAGAAGAGAGCCTTCTGATCTTTCTTGTACCATGTATAGTTAAGATCGAACTGCATATTTGATGGCAGCCTGTATGTAATAGTTCCTTTTGCTCTTACCCCGTGGGTATAATCCCCTGTTACAAGAAGGTTGTTTGTTAATCTGAAGGAGATGTTTGTAAAAGGCATAAACTGGTTTGAGGGCAATGATGACAGATACTCCATTCCCCCGCCAATTGTAATATTTTTTGTGGCGCCATAATTTAAACTGGCCCGTGAAAACCTGCTCCACAATGAGTCTTCGACTATCCCGGCACTTATTGTATATTCCATTATTTTCGGCGGAAGGAAATTAAATGGGATGCTGATATTTTGTTCCTGGGTTCTTTCTTCTCCCCATGGACCGAAAAACTTAAGCTTTACCATCGAGTTGCCGTAAACAAGAGGCACTTCAAATTTAAAAAACCCGGAAGCATCGGCTTTCACATAATCAACAAGCACATTATTAACATACAATTCAACTATCCACCCCGGTTCTGTTCTGTCGCTGAGGGTATAAGTTCCGAATGATCGCCGGAAAGTAGTGGGAGTATTTGTAAACTGAACCCCAACCACAGGACTATACAAAGATGATGTAGCCTGGGTGGCAATTTTTCCTGCCATTACCTGCCTTAACAGCTTAAAGTCGTTGTTCACATAGCGCCACAGGTATTGCTGCTGCTTCTCACTGAAGGGATTCATACTATTGTAGTATAATGATGCAGTTGCTTCTCCGCCCGCAATCATTGCGCCAAGTGCCAGATTCAGTCTGGTATCAGAGCCGGCTCCGATCTCTTCGGTGGCAATTGCCGACCAGTCGGCAGTTCCAAATCTGAACATCGGATGTGTCCTTCCTATGTTTGTATCAGCTTTCATCTCACCCTTAAGCCTTGTAAGATTACGCCTCATTTCTTCAAGCCTCAGCTCACGTATATAAGGCAATTCAACCTTACTGCTTACTTTAACTGAAAGATTACGGAAATCAAAAACACAGTCAAGACCGAAAATCTGACCAAAGTATTTTGATTTCAGATAAAGATTTGATTCAGTCCTGATCAGATCGCCCGGGTTCAGTTTAATATTTTTACCCTGGTACACTATTTCATTTGTGGATCTTTCAATCAGATATGTTGCTTCGGGATTAATAAAAAAACCGGAAATTGATTCCTGATCTGAAGCCGGAGTATTACGGATCTTTAAAAAATCAAATAATCCTGTTACCGGAAGATAGAGCTCTTCATCCCGTATTACTGCATCAATTTCAGTTCCGCCTATATGCGGAACCTCAAGGAAAATTGATATCTCATCATATTCCGGTAATTCCTGCGCGGACAGGTTGGAAGTTTTAATGGTAAGGATAGACAGAACAAACAATACAAAGCAGATTAACCGGACTGAAAGCATACTCCCTGATAGGATTGAACCGGTGTATGCTTTATTTACTTCCATTTAATCTGTCATTTTATTTTAGGTTGTCTTTATTCGACGACCAGTGTAATATTAAATGATCCTGTATAAGTTCCGGGTGGATTTGATGCTGAGTTTCCAACAGTGAGTGTTGCCCCGACAGTCAGTTCAGTGGGTACGGAATAAGGATTTGTATTAACGAACGGCGCAGCCGGAAATGATGTCCCGATATGGAGGTTCATTGTAAATCCGCTCCAGCTCAGCTGGACGTCCGGACCATTAAGAATATTGATAATTGTGCCGGCATTTGAATTAATGTTAAAGCGTGCCGGTGAATAAGAATAACCCATGCTAAGCAGAACAACATCTCCCGTTGATGTCCGGCCTCCGGCAGGTGATATTATTACAGTACCACCTGCTGTACCATGATAAAATGCCCCGAAGCTAAGATTACCCGTTACCGAGATCGAGGGTGGACGCGGAGGGTCTTCCTGTGCTTTCAGTTCCACAGGACCTGCGAACAGAAGAATTATAATTATACCTGTATATAAAATGCGGTTATTAAAACATTCTTTTGTCTTTTTATGGGGTATCATTATTCTGCTATTATCTTTCTCGAAATTCTGTTATTTCCTGTGCTGAATGTTATTATGTATAGACCGGGTTTTATTTCCGGATTAAATTCATAATGTCCTGAATCAAATATTTTTGTGTTGAATAATTGTTTTCCGGTGAGGCTGGTGATGACAATTATTCCTTCATTACTTCCCTGAAGATCAACATCAGCAACTATTCTTCCTTCAAAGAAGTATGCTTTAAAACCCAACTCATTGTTTTGCAGGTTTGTAATCCCTGTCGGAGATGAATTTAAGTACAAAAAGAACCTTCCTGGATAATCGCCGGATACCAGGGGTACAGAATATTCATTTCCTGAAAGCATATCCTGATTGATTCCTGCAGTCATGTCGGCAAGGTAAAGAGTAGTTACCGGAAGCTGGCTGCTGACGAAGGGGATTTTAAAGACTACATTTCCTGCCCTTGATATTTTTATTCCAAGAGGGATAGTGCATCCAGTAATCAGGGATGACGGAAGGGCATTGATTGAGAGCTTTGATCCGTCAGATCCTTCAGAATAGAAATTCGGTACGTTCAGATCGGTATTCATAAGCTTTAGCGCATCAAACTTACTGTCGAATGTTGTTGATGCATTATCATCAAAATATATAACAGCTTTATCCAATGCTTCAGGATCTTCTGAAAAACCGGCAGATAATCGTAGTAAAGGACTTGATTCATCCTGTGCCGATTTGATAAATGAATGAGTAAGATCAGATATTCTTACACTATTATCAAGACCGAGAGTACCTGTTACCGGAAATGCACCATTCGAGACATGGACAAAGAAACCCTGCATCGAGGGGAT
>JAKQPD010000295.1 GCA_029564935.1 Bacteroidota bacterium | reverse complement strand
CACATAAAAATTTCTAAATTTGAATAACCAACGGCTTAAATCTGATCGGGAAAACTCTGAAATCTTAGCTGTTCTATGAGGAGAAACAGGACCTCATATCTTTTTACGGGATTGGTCTTTTTCCTGGAATTATGCACAATTTCGGGTCAGAAAATACTATATCCTGAGATAAAACCTGCTGATGTACGTTTTGATAACTTCCCTCTTAATAACGGAGCCGGAGAGCAGGCAACGTGGAGCATAATCCAGGACAGAAAAGGATTCATCTGGAGCGGAACGGAATTCGGATTATACAGGTTTGACGGGATCAGGTACCAGAGGTATGCCCTGGGCAGAAATGATTCAACTCTGATGGGTTATACCGTAAATTGCATTTTTGAAGATTCCGGAGATACAATCTGGGCGGGAACCATAGGAGCCCTGAACCGGTTGAATTTAAGTTCAGGAACCATAAGTCATTTTATTCCCGATACAACCGATCTTGCAAGTGATAATAATACAATAAGAGCAATTAATGAAGACAGCACAGGACTTTTATGGCTCCTGACAGACAGGGATGTATTCACTCTGAACATTGATTCAGAAATCTTTACAAGATACATCCAGGATTCATCAGATATAAACGTGTCCAATCGTGGAATCCCATTCAGATCCTACAGGTTCCTGGAGGATAGTTCAGGTAAAATCTGGATTGGGACAGATAAGGGTCTCTTTCTCTTCACACACAGCGATAACAAATGGCAGAAAGTATTTCCTTCTGAAAAAATTGCCGGCAAAGTGATATCGCCCAAAATAAATTGTGTTGAGGAAGATGCTGCCGGAAACATCTGGTTCGGAACACGTACAGAAGGATTATATAAAATACCCGGTATGAGATCGGGTCAGGTGGATATTCCGATACAAAAAATAACTTCAATAAAACATCCTGCCGTTACAGCACTGATGATCAAATCAGGCGAAAGGATCTGGGTATTTGGGAACTCTGTACTTTCAGATTATAATCCTGAAACCGGAAATATAAAAAGCTATTTCTTCTCCGATATCGGATCTCCGTTCAGCTATGGAGAAAATCTGGCTGTTAACAAGATATTTGAAGGGGCAGGCGGCAAACTGTGGTTGATCGACATAGTTGACGCAATCACATTCAAATTTGATCCTGCAACGGAAAATTTAAAGTTATATCGTATTCCCAGGTATATTAATTACACATGTATCCGTGATAATACAAACAATTTCTGGTATGGAGCAGTAGGGCAGAATATGTTCAGAATGGTTACTGATACTATTCCCTATATGACTGTAAATATCCCGAATGCCGACTTTTCGGATGAAGCGGATAAAGACAATATAAGTCAGGATACAAATGGCGATCTCTGGCTCGCTCTTCTGAGTGGAATTTACAAAATGAGGGATCCGGCAGTCACTGCTACACTCATCCCGGAGAAGATAGATCTGCCCTCTGAAAACGCTATCCCTTATAGTGTTCTGGCAGATAAATCAGGGAATATCTGGTTTGGTTTCGATCAGGGGATTATTTTCAGATACAATCCTGAAAATAAAGCCTTTAAGAAAATGAACTTACATAGTGTAAGGAGAGAGCAAGGTGCTGGTGAAGTTGCATTCATTAAGGAGGATGATAATGGGACAGTCAGGTTTGCATCGCGTATTAAAGGTCTTTTTAAAATATCACAGGATGACGGACAGATCGGCGAATCGTTAGATCTTACCGAACTGTCAGGGTCCCGTCCTGATGATCTGATTCTGGATTTTATGGAAGACAGTAACGGTAATTATTGGATATCAACACTCAACGGACTATTCAGAACCGATAGTGAGGGCAATAAAATAAAGGAATATACAGGTTTCGATGGCACAGGTCTTACTTACGGCAGCTTTTATGTTCGAATAGTGGAGGATAATAATAAAAACATATGGGTTCTTAATCTGCTCAACGGACCTTATATTTATGATTCATACAAGGATACATTTGTTAAGCCCGATATTCCGGAGATAAATTCCGAACTGACCTTTGCCGATTTGCTTTTTGACAGGCAGGGCAGGATGTGGCTGGGAACCTATGGTAGGATCAGAATTTTTGATCCGGTTACGAAGGTATTCAGAGATTTTATATTCCCGGAGAACATACCTGAAAAACACTCATATCTTCTAAAGTCAGGAGAGGTGATTTTTACAATCAAAGATAAGATGTATATTTTTCCCGAAGAGATTCCGGTTAACAGATTCATCCCTCCCGTTTATATTACTAATCTGTATGTTAATGATAAAGAATATAATAAATTATTCCCGGGAGAGGAATACGTTACAGATCTGAAAAAAGTTGATCTTAAATATCGTCACAATAGTCTGAAATTTGAATATGCAGCGCTTAATTATACCCAGCCCCATCTCAATAAATACCGTTATTTTATGACGGAGGCAGACAAGGACACAGTAATGACAGGTCCGGGATTGATGGCAGAATACAAGAATCTGGCTCCAGGCCGTTATAAATTCTGGGTAACGGGATCAAATAATGACGGGTTGTGGAATCCTGCTGGGGTATCACTTGATATACATATTCATCCTCCATGGTACAGGTCGACGTTGGCATGGATACTATATTTAATTGCTATCACTCTGTTTATTTCAGCTTATATAAGGCTGCGTCTTTACAGGCTTAAAAGAGAAAAAATAAAACTTGAGGCTGAAGTAAAAGCCCGGACTGAGGAACTCGAGATCAAAAACCTTCAGCTCGCCGAAACCGACAGGATCAAAACTCATTTTTTTACAGATATCTCCCATGAAATAAGAACTCCGTTGTCTCTTATTACAGGACCTCTCGAAACTATCGCAAAGGATGAAACTATAAGCAGGCGGATGGCAGGGATGATAGACGTAATGAAAAGAAATGCACAAAGGCTTTTGCAACTGGTGAACCAGCTTCTTGATATTTCCAGGCTCGATGCCGGTAAGATGAAAATCAACCTGAAAGAAGATGATATAGTAAAAAGCCTCAGGATTATTGTTTATGAATTTCTTTCTGCAGCTGAAAGTAAGCACATTAAATATATAGCAGAGCTTCCCGAAATGATTATTGTCACCTGGTTCGACAAGGATAAGATTGAAAAAATAATTTCAAACCTGCTTTCAAATGCCTTTAAATATACACCCGAAAATGGAACAGTCAGATGTACGGTCGAAATAAAACCCGGTGAAAAGGACTGTAACAGGCAAATACTTAATTTAAAAGTAATCGATACAGGGCCGGGAATTGAAAAAGAAAATCTTGATAAGATCTTTCAAAGATTTTTCAGGGTGGAAGGCAGAACTGAAACCACAGGCTATGGTACCGGTATAGGATTGTCACTGGTCAGTGAGTTTACAGGTTTGTTGCATGGTGAGATAAAAGTGAACAGTACTCCCGGAAAGGGTTCGGAGTTTATCATTAGCCTGCCACTTGGGAAAGACCATCTCTCTTCTGATGAGTATGTAATAATGCGGGATGAGAAGAAGGAAACTCCGGGGTCAAAAATAATAAGATATCCTGTCAGCAGTGTAAAGGATCTAAATACCAGTCTGAATGAAGGGATAATGAGAATACTGGTGATTGAAGACAAAATTTTATAAAAGATAATCTCACGGACAGTTATAATGTCCTTCTTGCAGAAAACGGCAGGACAGGTATCAATATCGCATATACAATGATGCCCGATATTATCGTTACTGATATAATGATGCCTGATATTGACGGGATAACTTTGTGCAGGCAACTTAAGAATGATGAACGTACCAGTCATATTCCTGTAATAATGCTGACAGCTAAAGCAACAATGGACGATAAGCTTGACGGATTGAGATCGGGAGCTGATGACTACATTATTAAGCCCTTTATCATGGTTGAACTGAGCGTACGTATTGAAAATCTGCTTCAGTTACGTAAAAAACTCAGAGCGAAATATCTTAACCTGAAAGTCTCTGATAACAGTGATGAAAAATCCGGATCGGTGGATGAACGGTTTATGGGAAAAGTATTACAAATAATAAGCGATAACATCAGTAATTTTGATTTCGACGTCGGGATACTGCACGAACAGCTTGGTATGAGCAGGATGCATCTTTTCCGTAAGATCAGGATTTTAACCGGTCTGACTCCTCATTCGCTGATCCGCAATTTACGTCTTGAAAAAGCAGCTGATCTGATATCACGAAATGCAGGCAATATTACTGAAATTGCTTACAGTGTCGGTTTCTCGAATGCATCTGGTTTTACAAAGGCTTTCAGGGATCATTTCGGAGTTTCGCCACGAAAATACTCAGAAAACAGATTGTACAAACCCGGCTTTGGCAGAAATGAAAACCGGAATTACCCTTAGGGAGAAGGAGAGAGGAAGAAGAGGAGAGGGGGAGATGAGGAGAGGTATGAGGCGTGAGGGATGAGGTATGAGGCGTGAGGGATGAGCGATGAGGCGTGAGGGATGAGCGATGAGTCTGAAATTTTGTCGACTGCCAACTGCCAACTGCCAACTGCCAACTTTCGGATAGCTTAGAGAAGTGAGAGATGAGCGGAGAGTGATTTAAATCTACGTATTAAAAAACGTATTAAAAAACGTATTTTAATACGTAGATCAGGATAAAGGAAGCGCGGAGCAGAAATTATCTGAACTTAATTCAGGAAATTGAAATTTACCGGATTTAACCAACGAGGCTCCGCGCTGAGATCAATTAATTATATCATTTA
>JAKQPD010000289.1 GCA_029564935.1 Bacteroidota bacterium | reverse complement strand
AAGACAATAAGTAACTAATCCTGGAGATAAAGATAAAATCCCGGATTAGTTAATGCAGAAACTCGACAAACCGTTGTCTCATTGAGAGGGTTCATAAAAATCATATTAAGAAAAACAAGAGGCATACTGCCGAAGGCTTACCTTTGATGCATACTTCGGCTGGCTCTGCAATAGGGATATGAACACTATTAGTTTCGGTGGTGGCAGTGGATGGGTAGGTTATGATATTGGCGCCGATAACAAATACTCAAACCTGCAGGACACTTTTAATTCAATAAATCGATTTTTGCAGGAAATATTAATTGTTAATCAGGATTAAATCACGCTCTTTGAAAAAATCCTGTCACCTGGTCATTGAAAAGTCGTGTATCCGGTATAAACAGATACATTACTGTCATAGTAGAAAAATTTCCACACCATGCAGATGTCTTCACGATGAAAATATCAATTGCATTTAATTTCGATAAATAGAATTTAAACCGATTAAAGAAAAACGTATTAAAAAACGTATTAAAATACGTTTCTTAATACGTTTTTTAATACGTTTCTTTCTTAGTTACTTAATAACTCCTTCACTTTTTCCCTGAGGTCATTACCTCTGAGATTACGGCCAATTATTGTGCCTGTTTCGTCGAGAAGGAAATTAGCAGGAATAGAATTGACTGCATATAACTTTGCTGCATCGCTGCTCCAGTATTTAAGATCTGAAACATGTGTCCAGGTAAGCTTGTCATCAGCAATTGCCTTTACCCAGTCGTCCTTTGACTGATCGAGCGATACGCCGAAAACATCAAAACCTTTATTCTTAAACTCGTTATAAACTTTCACTACATTCGGGTTTTCCTGGCGGCAGGGTCCGCACCAGGCTGCCCAGAAATCAACAAGCAGAAGCTTTGATCCGATCTTTGATGATAATGAAACAGGATTGCCATTAACATCATTAAGCGTAAAATCGGGGGCCTTCTGCCCTGTTGCAACTCTTTTCATAGCTTCCAGCCTGACCTTGAGTTCCTGTACAACAGGGATTTTTGAAACACTTGTATCCATTGCATTAATTGCAGCTTCAATTTCGCCGGCTTCCATTTCATAACTAAGACTCCTTAGAATTGAGGGAGTAACAAATGATGAAGGATTATTTTTAATGAATGCCTTCTGTGCCGCTGACATCTCTTTGCTTACATCATCAGCAGCTCTTTCGATCTGAGACATCTTTGCAGTATCATTTACCTGTCGGGCTGCCTGGTATTCCTGAACCAGTCCTGAATATTTCTCACTTAAAGGTTTTGTTGATTCAATAAGCGAATTGTATTCATCCTGTGTCCTGGAGCCGGTAACCTTTGCATTGAAAAGCGAATCGAGCTTACCGGTCACTGATATCTCTGAATTTTCAAGATAGAATGATGTTCTGTATGGAGTATTCAGGGCGATAAGCTGTACAAGTTCGGGATATGCAACCTTTCCTTTCATTTTGAATGATCCTTTTTTTACGACAGAAGAATCGATTGTGACTATTTTTCCTGCATCCCTCTTCTGAAGCAGAAATGTGACGCTGTCGGAGCCGGAGATTTTCCCTTTTATAACAAAACGGGGTTCAGAATTACAGGCAGACAGAAAAGCTGCCAGAACAAACAGATAGATAACTTTTTTCATTTTATTAACTTAATCGGATTTTCAATATTTTTTGATCGCGCAAAGATACAAATAATTATGTACCGGCCTTATTTTTTAGTGTATTTATCGATAAGGGCCATGGCTGCCATGTAGGAAGTAATTCTGCCTTCATAAAGCTGTTTTTCGAGATGTGGCAGCATCTTTTTCACATCTCCGTCATTATGAAAGGAATTATTAAGATGATCCCTTATCGCATCGTTCATTCTTATCACCGATTGCTGTTTCCGTCTTTCCTCAAAATATCCGTTCCCCCGTGTGAATGAAACATATTCATTTATCACATCCCATAGTTCTTTGATCCCATTTTTATAAATGGCAGAGCATGTCAGTACTTCCGGTTTCCATCCTGATGGTTGCGGGGGGAACAGGGAGAGTGCATTTCTGTAGAGAACAGAAGCTTTATCCGCATTCATTTTATTATCTCCGTCGGCTTTTGTTATTGCGATTGCATCAGCCATTTCAATTATACCGCGTTTTATTCCCTGAAGTTCATCTCCGGCTCCTGCAAGCATAAGAAGCAGGAAAAAATCGACCATAGAATGAACTGCTGTCTCTGACTGTCCAACACCGACTGTTTCAACAAGTATTGTATCAAATCCTGCAGCTTCACACAGTATTATTGATTCCCTGGTTTTTCTGGCTACTCCTCCGGGCGTTCCTGCAGCGGGTGAAGGTCTGATGAAAGCATTAGGATGGATGCTCAGCATTTCCATCCTGGTTTTATCCCCGAGGATACTTCCTTTTGTTTTTCCGCTGCTGGGATCGATGGCAAGAACGGCTGTTTTACGTCCCGATCCACAGATATAAAGACCGAAAGCTTCTATGAATGTGCTTTTACCAGCTCCGGGGACACCCGTTATACCTATCCGCACAGATTTCCCGCTGTATGGCAGGCACCTCTCAATTATTTCCTGGATCATGCAGCAATGGTCCGGCCGTGAGCTCTCGGCGAGTGTTATTGCCTGACTCAGTATTGTACGGTTACCATCAAGAATACCTGCAAAATACTCATCTTCAGAGTATTTTTTTCTCTGCATTTTTCCTCCTGAAAAAACTGCAGGGTTTATATTCGGAGGCTGATCAATTTCTTCCCTTACCCGAAGATTGCTTCCCGTCTTTTTTCTTCCGGTCATTTTATTTCTGGGCAGTCTGCTCAACATCGGCATTGAGCATCAGGACCACCTCCGAGTTTTTCGGGTCATTTGTGTAGACATAAATAGCCTTGGTGACCCTTCCCTTATAGCTGCCGGAATTGAATTTTGCCTTTATCGAGCTCGATTGTCCCGGTTTGATGCCCATACCCTGTGTCCCCTGCTGTACGGCAGTACATCCGCAGGTAGATCTGACATGTCTTATGACAAGATCGCGTTTACCCGCATTGGTGAACCTGAATTCAACCTCCTTCTCGGTTGAGCCCGGGATCTTTCCAAGATCGACAGTAGTGGATGCCAGTTTAAATACCGGAGCACTCTCGAGATCGGCTTTGGAGAGCGATGAGAAATCTTCAACAAGATTGGCTGAAATATAGTAAAAGACATTCTGCTGTGTAACGCCATTCAGCTTAACCTTTACCATATCGCTGACATTCCCCCAGCTGTCATTCTTCGTAGCATCATAAGTCCCTTCAATAATCCCTTTCTGTCCCGGTTTGAGTGTTTCCGGATTGGCTTTAAGGGTAAGATGGGCAGGAAGGCTTTCAAATTCTATCTTAACGGGCTCCTTTGACGGGTTTATAACCTGCATGACCCGGATCTTTTTTTCAGTTTTTTTGACATTTGTGAAAGCAAGATGGTTGCTTTCAAATCTTATGGAACCTACCGGGAATATATATAATTCCTCCATTGTCTTTTCACGGGGAATGACTTCTCCCTTGATAGAAAGGACGACGACTTCCGGTTTTGAATTTGTATAGACCGAAAGTGTTTTGTTAAATGCCCCCGGCCTGTTCTGGGGATCATAGATAGCTGTTATTACACCTTTGCCTCCGGGAGGAATGGGTTGTTTGGTCCATTCAGGAGTTGTACAGCCGCATGAAGCGACAATATTCTGGATGACAAGCGGAGATGTTCCGCTGTTTGTAACCAGAAATTCATGTGTTTGCCTCCCGGCTTCTTCCTTGAATTTACCGAAATTATGCTCAGTCTGGGAAAGTTTCATCACAGGCTGGGCCATCATAGAAAAAGTGATTGTTAATGTTGAAATGATCAGACAGACTTTTTTCATATCGCAAATTATTGTTTATGACAATATAATAATTAACATCAATTTCCGGTTTTTATTATAACTGTCCCGGTTCTGATTTGGTTGCATCATTGTGTACAAAAATCAGACCGGAATGTTATTTATCATAAAACATGACAAAATTAATAAACTTTAATCTTTATAGATATTTTAAACCATAATATCATTAGTTTTGCTGCAAAAACCGGATCGTTTGGAACAATATTTGCTCATAAAAGCCCGGTTTATATCCAAAAGGATCAGATAATGAGGAGTGTCCGGATACTGATAATCATTACCATTGCATGTCTTTCCTGGCTTAGCGCAAGCGGCCAGTTCTACAATGGCCATCAGATGACATTCGGTAAGAACAGGGTTCAGTATTTTGATTATTACTGGTCATTCTACAGGTTCGAGGATATTGACTGTTATTTCAATGAATATGGTCGTGAATTGGCTCAGTACACAGCCGATTACGGTATTAAGAAGCTTGAAGAAGTAGAGGATTTTTTTGATTACACCCTTGAGAAAAGGCTTATCTTCATCATTCATAATAAGAATAACGAGTACATGCAATCCAATGTAGGGCTCGTGACAAGTGGTGAAGACAGCTACAATACGGGAGGATTCAGCAGGATAATCAAGAACAAGGTGATGCTCTATTATGAAGGCGATCATGTAGCTTATCAGAAACAGATCGGGGCAGCCATCACCGAAGTTATTATAAACGAAATGCTTTACGATGCCGATCTGAGGGACCGTATCAACAGTTCTTCCGTGATAACAATCCCCGACTGGTATATTAAAGGCCTTACAAACTATGTATCATTCGGCTGGGATATCGAAACAGAGAATCGTGTGAAGGATGGGATATTATCAGGGAAATATAAGAATTTCAACAACCTTGAATATGATGATGCAATATACGCCGGCCAGTCCTTCTGGAGGTTCTTGGGTAAAAAGTATGGCGATGCCCTTATCCCGAATATAATATATCTCACGAAGGTTTATAAGAATACCGAGGACGGTTTCCTGTATGTTATTGGCAAGGACCTCAAGGAATTGCTGAAGGAATGGAAAGAATTCTACACAAATGAGTTTTCCGGCGACAAGGGGCAGCCCGCTAATGATAATAATGTAATAGCCAGCTCCAAAAAGGACCAGATCTACCAGCAGGTTAAGGTGAGCCCCGACGGAAGATATATTGCTTATGTAACAAATATCTGGGGAAGGAAGAAGATAAATCTGTATGACGGGTCGACGGGCAAGATAAAGGTAATATTCAGAAGAGAGCCGAAATATGAACATATAACCGACAATACTTATCCTGTGATAGCGTGGCACCCGGGCGGGCAGATACTGACATATATTAATGAAGAAAAAGCCGGAATGGCCATATATCTTTACAGGACAGATGAGAAGAAAACTGAAAGCCGGAGCCTGCTGTATTATGACAAGGTACTTGATTTTTCATATTCACCGGAAGGTTCAAGGATAATTATATCGGGAGTCAAAGACGGTATTACCGACCTTTATGTACATACAATAGCTTCCGGCACAAATGAACAGATAACAAGAGATATTGCCGATGACCTCAACCCCTCGTTCCTGGCAGGTGCGGAAGATATTATTGTTTTTTCATCGAACAGACTAACCGACACCCTGTCAAATACTGCCGATCCCTTTGAAAAGGTCAGCAGTACATTTGATCTTTTTACTTATAATCTTTCTCAGAGAAACAATGTTCTTACAAGGCTTTCCGAGGGACAATATATTGACAGATTTTCACCATCGGGTACCATCCGCAACAGGTTCACCTATACAGGAGATGCTGACGGGATACTTAACCGGTATACTGCAGGATTCGACAGCGCCATCGCGTATATTGATACAACAACACATTACAGATATTTCATTAATTCAGTACCTGTAACGGATTATGACCGGAACATCCTGAGCCAGTCGGTGGCAAATGCTTCAGATACTTACGGAGAGATCGTCTTTAACAAAGGAAAATTCAATCTTCGCAGGGGAAAGATGTCTGATTCAGAAATCGCGAAAGATGAAATGATCCCGAGTAATTTCAGGAAAGAGAAATCACTCCTTCTGCATAAGGCTGACAGTGTGGAACAGATAAGACAATGGCTCATTGCCGAGGATAAGAAAAGAAGAGACACTCTAACAAAACCTCTTTATGAATATTATATTAAAAATGAGCCGATCGATATCAGTCACTATATTTTTGAGAAAGAAAAACAGAATTATTACGATCAGCTCTGGAGAAAAGACTATATGGATATAGATCTTGATACTGGCACTCTTGAGATGCCGGCAATAAGGATCTATCAGACAGCTTTTTACAATAATTACATAGCAAATCAGATCGATTTCAGCTTTCTCAACAACACCTATCAGGTTTACAGCGGGGGTGCTCCGTATTATAATCCCGGTGTGAACCTGCTCTCGCGGTTTGGCATTATCGACCTTTTTGAAAACTACCGGATCACCGGAGGATTCAGGTTCTCCGGAAATTTCGACAGTAATGAATATCTTGTAAGTGTTGAGAGTCTTAAAGGGAAATTCGATAAACAGTTCATTTTCCACCGCCAGGGATTTTTCAGTTCAAATGACTCCAGCTACTTCAAATCGCATACACATAACATATATCTGACATATTCATACCCTTTTACACCTGTTCTGGCACTTAAAGGGACTGTTGCCTACAGGAATGACAGGCATGTGATGCTCTATTCAGATAATATGGTTGCCGCACTGAACAGTAAAAACATCTCACGTCACTGGGCGAACCTGAAAGGGGAACTGGTCTATGACAATACCCGCAAGAGGGCAATAAACATTTACTATGGTACCAGATTCAAGCTTTTTGGTGAATACTATAAAGAACTTAACTATGGAAAATCCGACATGATCGTTGTAGGTCTGGATTTCAGGAAATATATAAAGATACACAGGGAGCTTATATGGGCTAACCGTCTGGCTGCCAGCACATCCTACGGGCCGACAAGGCTTGTTTACTACCTTGGCGGTGTTGATAACTGGATAGGTAATCTTTTCAACAGGTCGGGAATGTTTGATCAGTCTATACCTGTCAATCCAAACATGAATTATGGTTTCCAGGCTCTTGCCACCAATATGCGGGGATTCACCCAGAATATACGTAACGGTACAAGCTTTGCCCTTATCAACAGTGAAATACGGTGGCCGTTTGTAAGGTATATTGCCGGCCGGCCATTGAAATCAAATTTCCTCAACAGCCTGCAGGTTGTCGGCTTCGGAGATATTGGTTCAGCCTGGGTAGGCAGATCCCCATGGTCGGGAGAAAATGCATGGGATAATGAGGTTATAGAAAGCGGATCTGTAAAAGTAACTCTTGATTCCAACAGGGAACCTGTTGTTGCAGGATTCGGAGCCGGTATAAGGGCACAGCTGTTGGGATATTTTATACGGGCTGACTGGGCATGGGGAATTGAAAATAATTATATATTACCCCGGATATTCTACTTATCCTTCAGTCTCGATTTTTAGAAATGCATCGGGGGGACTACGTTTATCAAATATTATTCATGAATTGATTTTCTTCGTTTACCCCGACCGGATATATCTGCTTGCCAGGTCAAAAACAGGCACGCTTATTGTATATATTATATGTTGTTTTTTAATTAATAATTTTTGGATACATTTGGCAGATCAAAGTAATCAATTTAACTAAAAGAAGATAGAAATGGCTTACAAAATCAGTGAAGATTGCACCGCTTGCGGAACCTGTATTGATGAATGTCCTGTTGAGGCTATCTCCGAGGGCGATATCTATAAGATTAATCCGGATATATGCACAGATTGTGGTGCATGTGCCGATGTTTGCCCGGTCGAGGCTATTCATCCTGCAGAATAAGTATAGCGATCTTTAAAAAATGTTCGGGGCTGTAGAAATACAGCCCTGTTTTTTTATTCCGGATTATATTGCGCTTTTTGCAGCAGCGACTGAACATCCTTTGTTCCCATAAGTTCACTGAGGGTCAGATTTCTGTTATTCATCATGCATGATTCGACTATCCGGAATCCCAGCCAGACGGCTGCCATACCCGGTGATTCATTGGTGAAATAGCTCGTGAACGGTGCATTACCTGTAAGCTTACGGATAACAAACTGGTCGGTACTGAACAGCAGATCATTTTCAACCAGATACTGCCACATCTGCCTTTCGTTGTTCCTGCAGAACTTCATCTGATCGGCTGTAAAGCCGAAAAGGATCGTATCATTAAGCTCCGGTAACATACATTTTTCAAAGTATTTCACCTTCCCTTCATGTATTATTGCCGTCAGGACATTATCATCAGCATAATCCAGTGCATCGTAATCCCATTCCGAAGATCCCCAGCCATACATGCAGTCGGGGATAATATTGTAAGGATTCATCCTCGCAGCCATATAACCGTAAATTTCCAGCCGGGGATAATACTCGCTGTCACGCCCGAGATACCTGTCGAGACCTATCCCTAAAACAGAATCCCCGGTAATAATACTGTTATTGAATCCGGTAATACAGGTCACGACCGAAGGTACATGCCGTTCAGGAAAATAATAAATATAATGCCTGAAAGCTTCTTCGAGCTCTTTTTCATAAGGGTCCATAGAAGGATACAGCTGAATTACTTTTTCATATACCCCGTAATTGACCTTATCGGTTACAAAATTCATGAGGATACCGGGGAAAATTGTATTATTTATATCACCTGCGTTTATAACATAGCTGAACAACTGAAGAAAGGAACCGTACTCCTCTCTGAGTAAGGGAAGATTTGCCTGCAGCTTTGCCGGATCAGGCTCAAAAAGAGACTTTTCCAACCTTTTTATTGTAATGTCGGCATCTATCGATGAGGTATTGACCTTATAATGATTCCTTTTACATCCGGCAATTATAATCAGACAAAATAATAAGAATACTGATATTTTATAATATCCCTTCATTGCAGTTCATTTTAAGTTCGAATTTAGTACTTTTCCGCTAATTGCCGATTTAAAACCCGGCTCTTAAAACTGGCTCAATATTTGATGAGATTGATTAAAGAGACAAAAATGATCCATAAGAGAATAATTCATACCGGGACAAAAGTGATACTTCTTATCATCATGTCCTTCTTTTCTGAAGGGATCTTTTCACAGCCGGGGTACCGGCCTCCATGGATCCCTTACGGTCCTCCCATGGATATATCATTCGGAATCCATTTTGATCCGGTCATAAGCTGGTTTACAACCGGCAATTATAATATAAGGAACGACGGCGCAGTTCCCGGATATATTTTCGGAGTATCTTACAACAGATATATCGGCCCAAACTATTCGATATCATCGGGGGTGAACATTATTGAAGCGGGAGGCAGGCTGATAAGCGATGAAACAACATATTTTGAGATCAGGAATTACAGGAAGGAGATCCTCACCGTTGATCCCGGAGAAGCAATAATATACAGGATAAAATATCTCTCAGTTCCGCTGGGGCTAAAGCTTGAGACAAGCGAGACAGGATATGGTTCGTTATTTGCGGACATTGGACTCGATCCTAAAATAGTGATCGGAGGCAGTGCAGATATACCTTCGCTGAATATAAAAGGAAGCAATGCCTTTCCCGAACTTAGAGCATTCAACCTGTCATGGCACCTTATGGCAGGTATCGTATACCCTTTGGCGGGAAATACTTCGGCCGTCCTGGCCATAGGTTTCGATAATAATTTCATCGATATCACAAAAGAGAATAGTAATCAACCCTGGGACTTCGTGTCCCATAAATTGCTATCTTTCCGGCTGGGAATCAACTTCTGATAAGATCATATGAGATTTACGGTCGCTCAGCTTAATTACCATATAGGTAACTTCGAAGCCAATAAGGAAAAGATATGCAATGCAATAAGGAAAGCCAGAGATGAAAAGTCGGATCTCATAATCTTTTCAGAGCTGTCAGTTCCGGGTTATCCTCCCTATGATCTTCTCGATCGCTATGATTTCGTTGAAAAATGTGACCGCGCCGTGAGTGAAATTGCAGCAGAGTGTACCGGGATCACGGCAATAGTCGGCTCACCTGTAATAAATAAAAATCCCGAGGGGAAAAAGTTGTTCAATTCGGCGCTGGTGCTGTCAGAGGGTAAAATAATCTTCACAGCCAATAAAGCGCTCCTGCCGACATACGATATTTTTGATGAATACAGGTATTTTCAGCCGGACAGGAATTTCAATGTCTTTCATTTCAATGGATTCAGGATAGCCATTACAATTTGCGAGGATATCTGGGATGAACAACAGTTTGAGAATGAATTTGAGAAGAAGAGATTATACACTGTTTCTCCGATGGATGAGCTTGCAAAGCAGGATCCCGACTTTATAATAAACATGTCGGCTTCGCCTTTTGCCCATACAAGGATCGATGCCAAGACCGCTGTTTTCAGGAATAAGGCTGCAAAGCACGGTATCCCGCTGATAAGTTCGAACCAGACAGGTGCAAATACCGAGCTTATTTTTGACGGAGCCTCAATGATAATTAACGGCCGGGGCGAGATCTGCGAACGTCTTCCATTCTTTGAAGAAGAAGTGAAAACATTCACATACGAGGAGATATTTTCTCTTTCCCCTCTCCCTGAAGAGAAAAAATACGATCCCGTTGAACTTATTCATAAAGCTATAATCACAGGAATCAGAGATTACTTTTCGAAATCAGGGATCAGAAAGGCGGTGCTCGGTCTGTCCGGCGGGATCGATTCGGCAATTGTACTTTGTCTTGCTGTTGAAGCGCTGGGCAAAGAAAATGTCAGAGCATTGCTGATGCCTTCAAGATACTCATCGGAACATTCCGTCACTGACTCGGTTATACTGGCAGAAAAGTTAAGGGTAAGGTATGATATTATCAGTATAGAAAAACCTTTTAAGGCTTTCGGGGAAGAGCTTGCTCCTCTCTTTGCGGGGAAACCGGAGGATGTGGCTGAAGAGAACATCCAGGCAAGGATCAGGGCTATCCTTCTTATGGCCGTAGCAAATAAGTTCGGATGCATTTTACTCAATACTTCAAACAAAAGCGAAGCGGCTGTAGGCTACGGAACATTGTACGGCGATATGGCAGGCGGCATATCAGTTATTGGTGATGTTTACAAGACTGATATCTACAGGCTTGCCGGGTATATTAACCGTAATGAGGAAATAATACCCCGGAATATTATCACTAAGCTTCCTTCTGCCGAGTTGAGGCCTAATCAATTCGATACAGACTCACTTCCCGAGTACAGGATACTGGATTCCATATTGTACCAGTATATCGACCTGCAAAAACCTGTGGAAAAAATTTCGGGAGACGGAATAACAAAGGAAATCGTGACCCGGGTAATTAACCTGATCAACAGTAACGAGTTCAAAAGATATCAGGCCCCTCCGATCCTGAGGATATCTTCAAAATCTTTCGGCCAGGGAAGGATAATGCCGCTGGTTGCCAGATACTGAAACAGCTATCCCCGGTTATTCCCTGTAAAATATTCTTTTAACCCTTGAAGGTATTGAAGTAAGTATCTCATAGGGTATTGTCCCGCACTGACCGGCAATTTCACTTATCCTTATATTAAGGCCGAATATTTCCGCCTCATCACCTTCGCGGGCATCCAGACCGGTAATATCGGCCATGCAAAGGTCCATGCAAATATTTCCAATTATCGGGACTCTTGTATTCTTTATGAAAAGGCTGCCGTTGCGGTTTCCCAGCTTTCTGTTAAGTCCGTCGGCGTACCCTGCCGGAAGGATAGCAATTATCCGGTCTTCATGGGACACATCCTTACAGCCATAACCGACAGGTTCTCCGGCAGGGATCCTCTTGATCTGGGAAATCCTGGTTATGAAACGTCCTGCAGGTCTGAGATCCGGCCCTCCCGGATCACCTATTCCATAAATACCTATTCCGGGCCTTACCATCTCGAAATGATATTCGGGGAAACGGAGTATGGCTGCCGAATTGCAGATATGTCTGATGAATGAATATCCAGCCGCTTCCCTGATCCTTTCGGACGCTTCGAGAAAGACTTCAGCCTGTCTGCGGGTGAACTGATCAAACCCGGGATCCTCACTGGCAGCAAAATGAGAAAAAACTGATACTATCTGTAATGTTTCACAGTTTCTTATTTCTTCAGAAAGCTTTCCAATATCTTCAGGCATGAAGCCCAGTCTGTGCATCCCGGAATCTATCTTAATATGAACAGGATAATTGACCAGGCCGTGCTTTGAGGCAACCTGACTGAACCTTTTGAATGAGAGCAGGCTGTAAATCTCGGGTTCAAGGTTATATTTGATCATCAGTCCGGATGCCGACGGATCGGGGTTCATTACCATGACAGGGATTGAAACACCTGCTTTTCTCAGTTCCACTCCCTCATCGGCACAGGCCACTCCCAGGTAACTTACCCGCTGATATTCCAGCAGGGAGGCGATCTCAGCCGGACCGGCTCCGTAGGCAAACGCTTTGACCATTGCCATTATGCGCGTACCCGGATTTAAATAACCTCTGAAAATGTTCAGATTATGCGAAATGGCATCAAGATTTACCTCCAGAACGGTCTGATGTACCTGTTGTTCGAGAAGAATACCGATCTTCTCAAACTCAAAGCGTCTGGCTCCCTTGATAAGTATAACCTCATCGCGGTAATCTGACGGAGAGAACTTTTGTAAAAACTCCTCTGTCGAATAGAAAAATCTTGTCTCACCCCTGAACGATGAACTGTTAGCCGCCAGAGAGGGACCTATCCCAATGAATTTATCAATAGAATTTCTTTGAACCAGGGAGGCAATCTCCCCGTAAAGCTCCTTATCATCCCTGCCTGTCTGACTGAAATCCGAGAGAATAAGAGTCGACTTTCTGTTATTCTGTGCTTTAAGATATTCTAGAGCCATTCCGAGGGAACCGGGATCTGAATTATAATAGTCCTCTATCAGCTGACAGTTATTGATCCCTGTTTTCATTTCCATCCTCATCGCTACCGAGACGAGTGAAGCCAGACCCTTGCGGATAATCTCCGGATCGGTCTTCAGACCAAGGCATACTGAGGCAACAGTTATTGCATTATCCACCGATGCCCGGTCATTGAAAGGTATCACAAAATGATAGTCCCTGTTCATAAAGGTCATATCCAGACGGGTACGGTTTTCTTCAAGAGGTATTTTCTTCACAGTTACTGCGGCCTCACTATGGCTTACCGACCAGTCGATAATCAGCTTTTCAGAAGATCTTTTCAGGCTGCTTATAAGGTCATGAATGATCTTATGATCCCTGCAATAAACAATAATGAAAGAGTCCCTGAACAGCTTCAGCTTTTCCCCGGCCTTTGCTTCAACAGAACCAAAATTCTCATTATGGGCATCACCGATATTTGTGATCACCCCTATGTCGGGATCAATTACATCTCTCAATCTGTCCATTTCCCCGGGAAATGAGATACCTGCCTCGAATATCCCGTATTTATACTTTTCATCAATTTTCAGGACAGAAAGGGGCACACCGATCTGTGAGTTATAACTCCTGGGGCTCCGTACAACAGGAAGAGCAAGACCCAGTACATCGGCAAGCCACTCCTTGACAATTGTCTTTCCGGCACTCCCGGTAACTGCTATTACAGGTGACCTGAATGTTTTCCTCACATGTGCGGCAAGAAGCTGCAGGGCTTTCACGGAATTTTCTGTGGCGATAATTGCTGCTCCATGAAATCCTGAAATATCTGAAGGAAGCCTTTCAACAATGAAGACCCTTACACCTTTATTATACAGGCTTTCCAGGAAATTGTGGCCGTCATGGTTCTTTCCGCTTATGGCAAAAAAAACAAGTCCGTCAGTAACATTAATGTTCCGGCTGTCAGTTATAACATCCGTCACCTGAAGATCAGGGTCCCCGGTCAGAGTCCCGTTCACAATTCGCGCAATTTCAGCAGAGGTAAATTTCAATAAAGTATCTTTTTAAACCACACGAAGGACACAAAGGTCATAATACTTAACCATTTTCTTTTGCAATATTATAACAAGTTCTGCAAAGCGGTTCATATTTGTCTTTTTCACCCAGCACCACCACCTGTTCCTCATCCGATTTCCTGAATGAATAATGGGCGAGGTTCCCGCATCTCATGCAGATTGCATGAACCTTTGTAACAAATTCGGCTATTCCCATCAGCGCCGGCATCGGGCCAAACGGCTTTCCCATGAAATCCATATCCAGTCCGGCCACGATCACTCTTAATCCATTATCTGCAAGTCTATTACAGACATCAACAATTGAATTGTCAAAGAACTGCGCCTCATCAATTCCAATTACATTCACATTCCCGGCAAGCATCAGGATTGAGGATGCATGATCGACCGGAGTTGAAAGGATCGATTTTTCATCGTGCGACACTATCCTTGTTTCCGAATATCGCATATCCATCGACGGTTTGAATATTTCCACCTTCTGACCGGCAAACTGTGCCCTCCTCAGCCTCCTTATCAGCTCTTCGGTCTTGCCGGAGAACATTGAACCTGTTATAACTTCAATTGCTCCCCTTTTACCGGTCATACCTGCCAAATTTTCCAGGACATCCATATGTTTTATATCAACTGTGGCGCACCAATTTGCAATTATATTCCGTTATGACTCTGGAAATATAATTACTTTTGCAAAGTAAGCTAATTGGTTTGTTTTATTAATAATAATAGTCATGGATTTCAATACGACTGTCGATCTGATAATAAGGGAGCTGAATGAAGCGGTGGAGATAATTGAGGATCTGAAAAGTTACAGGAATGTACCCTTCCTGCAGGTTGAACTGGCGAAATCAAAGTGCAGGAATGCGGCGGAGGTGATAAGGCTTCTTAAAAATCTCCAGGATAATTCACCTGCTGCAGAAGAAGTATATGAGCAAAAAGTAAGCCCTGAAAAACCTGTAAATGAGAAACCCGTTATTGAACAGAAAAGGCAGGAGAAGATGGTAACAAAGCCTGATACACGCCGCCAGGAGCCTGTAAAAGTAAAAGATGAACCTGTAAGGACGCCAAAGAAAACGGCTGAAACAGTTACACTGGGAGATACGTTTGGCAAGCGCACAGACAGTCTGAACGAGAGGCTTGGAATCCGTAAGGAGGAAGAGGATGTGGCAGGGCATCTGAAATCAAAACCTATAAGCAGTCTGTCAGAAGCAATAGGGATAAATGACAGATTCCTTTTTATCAGGGAACTCTTTAACGGTAATTCCGAGCTGTATAACAAGACAATCTCAAGCCTTGAAAATACAGGCACTTTTGGTGATGCCAGCAGCATCGTAATGAATATAGCCGGAAATGATGCTGAAAATAAAGCAGCAAAGCAGCTTCTTGAACTTGTAAAAAGAAAATTCCCGGCTAATGAGTAAATTGTTCCTTATTCCCACTCCGGTAGGCAATCTGAAGGATATTACTTTCAGGGCTGTGGAGATCCTTGGAACTGCTGATATCATACTTGCTGAAGACACACGCCATGCCGGAATGCTGCTGAAGCATTACAATATTAGGTCAAAAATGATTCCTCACCATAAGTTCAACGAGCATAAAGCTGTCGAGTCAGTTTGCTCAATTATCGAATCGGGAAAGACAGCAGCTCTTATTTCGGATGCCGGTACACCTGGGATATCTGATCCCGGATTCCTTCTCGTTAGAAAATGTATTGAGAGGGGAATAGAGGTTGAAACACTTCCCGGTGCCACCGCATTAATACCTGCACTTGTAAATTCGGGGCTGCCTTCCGACAGGTTCTGCTTTGAGGGCTTCCTTCCGGTAAAGAAAGGCAGGCAGAAGAGACTGACCTCACTTGAAAATGAGACCCGGACAATGATCTTTTATGAGTCGCCGTTCAGACTTTTAAAGACACTGGCAGAGATGGCTGCACATTTCGGCCCTGACCGGCCCGCTTCAGTATCGAGGGAACTCACCAAGATTTTTGAAGAAAATATAAGGGGGACACTGGCTTCCCTGTCTGATCATTATGAACAGAAACCGCCGAAAGGAGAAATAGTGCTTGTTGTTGCCGGAAAAGATGAATAATAATCCCGATATATGAATCGTGCTGCTATCCTTTCCCTGCTTATAATCCTGAATTCAGGTATATCATTTTCGCAGGTGCTGAAAGGCAGGATCACGACTGAATCGGGTGATCCGATTCCTTATTCCACAGTTTTTATACAGGAGCTTAAGCAGGGTACTACTGCCAATACAAAAGGTGATTATGAGATTAAGCTCCCGCAAGGAAAGTACTTTGTCACTTACCAGAGTCTGGGGTACACTCCTGTTTTTTACGACCTCAGGGTACAGGAAGGAACAATAACAAAAAATGTTGTCCTTCCCGTGCAGTATTACGAAATCCCCGAGGTCAGGATCTCGGCTACAGGTGAAGATCCGGCTTATAACATAATGCGGAAAGCCATCGGAATGGCTCCGTATCACCTCAATCAGATCAATTCATACAAAGCTGAAGTTTATATCAAAGGGAACCTGGTTATAAACAGGATCCCCAGGATAATAAAAAGGTCGATAAAAATGGATTCTGACGGGGATGCCATAACTGAAGCAGCTTCAATTAAAGAAGGTGAGGTCTACCTTTTGGAATCATTCAATGAGATAGAATTCACAGCTCCGGCCACATATCGTCAGAGGGTTATTTCCGTAAACAGCACTTTCCCCGACCAGGGTGATAATATTTCCCCAATGGACATAATCCAGGCCAGCTTCTACCAGCCGGTCATAGCAGATCTGGCAATTTCACCTCTCTCATCCCAGGCTTTTTCATACTACAGGTTCAAATACCTGGGAGCTACGCTTCAGGGGAATAATACAGTAAGCAAGATACAGGTGATCCCGAGAATGAAAAGCCAGCAGCTGTTCGAAGGGATCATCTATATAATTGAAGATCTGTGGTGCCTTCACAGTCTTGACCTTACCAACGAGAATATGGCAGGGAAATTAAATATTGAACAGATCTATATCCCTGTTCAGAAAGAGATATGGATGCCTGTAAGTCTGAAATTTGAGATGAACATCGGTATACTCGGCTTCAGTGCTGATGCAGGATACGGGACATCTGTAAAATATTCTGAGGTCACCCTGAATACTGCGTTGAGGAAGCCGGGAACTGATGCTCTTTCTCAGGTGCCGGTATCAGTTCCGTCCGCAGCGGCAACTGAAAGTCCTGTCTCAAAGAACCAGCAGAAGATAGAAAAGATCCTGGAAAAGGATGAGCTGACCAACCGCGATATGATCTTAATGTCGCGCCTTATGAACAGGGAATCGGAGAAGGCTTTACCCGACGGTGTACGTAATAGCCGGGAGATAACGGATAACACGACACATATTATTGAGAAAGATGCAAATAAGAAGGACAGCGCCTACTGGGCGGCCATCAGACCTATTCCGCTTTCCGAACAGGAGATCAGGAGTATAAGGATTCGCGACAGCATAAAGAATGACCTGGCCGGAAGAGATGTCATAGAAGTAAGACAGGACACCTCTGCTCTTTCACCCAAAAAAAAGGGGAAAAGCAAATTTGCCGGATCACTAAAGAAGCTTACGACAGGACACACCTGGTCGGATACCACAGGATTAAGATTCACTTTCGGCGGTATTGCGGATCCTGAAAACCTCAGGTTCAATACGGTGGACGGATTTGCATATGGATTTGACTTCAGATTATCAAAACAGATCAAAAGATCCGGATACTGGTGGATTGCACCCGAAATTGATTATGCTTTCAGCCGGGAGAGAATAATGTGGCGTATAAACAGCGGTTACAGTTTCGGAAAAACAAATCCCGCGTCACTCTTCCTGAGGACAGGTGTGATGAGCTCCGATATTGCCTCGGGAGGAAGTATAAACACATTCCTGAATTCAATGACATCTCTCCTGCTTAAAAAGAATTACTTAAAACTGTATGAATCACAGTACATCACCGGAGGATTCAGAAAGAATTTTTCAAACAGTCTCAGACTGGAATTATCAGCAGGTTACGAGAACAGGAAAGTGCTTGAAAACACGACCGGCTTCTCTTTCTTCAGAAAATCAGAAGAATATACAGTCAATCTGCCGGACAATCCCTACCTGGACGGTGATGCGGATCCGCTGAATGCCCTCCGCGATCAGGACCATTATGAATTTACAGCCGGTATTACATTTACTCCGGATCAGAAGTACAGGATGAATAATGGCAGAAGGATCCCCGCCGGGTCTGAATGGCCGGAATTCAGGTTTTCCTGGAAACATGGGATAAATGAATATAAAATGCCTTCAGAACGTTACAGGCATTTTGATATGATAAGGCTGGAGGCTTCGAAGAAATATGAACCTGGTGCATTCAGCGAATTCAGATGGAGAGTCAGAACGGGAGGATTTCTTAACAATACATATATACCATTCTTCGATTTCTTCCACTTCAATGTTCAATCATTTCCGGTCTTGCTGAACGATTATGAGGATGCATTCTTCCTCCCGGCATATTATTCCCTCAGCACACCGAGGTTATTTGGTGAGGCTCATATCAAATACACAACACCCTATCTGCTCCTTAAATATCTTCCTGGCTTAAGCAATACTCTCATGCGTGAAAATCTGAGCATATCGTGGGTGGGTACAAGGAAGAACAGTTCCTGGTTCGAAGCCGGATACAGCATATCAGAACTGTTCCTTGTAGGGGAAGCGGGTATTTTTGCAGGTTTTGACAACCTTACATTCAGATGTGCCGGCTTCAGGTTTATCTTCAAGCTTAACTGATCCGGAACTGATCAGGCAAAAGGAGGTTCATCGTGGAAATCATGTTCCCTGTCAAAATCGCTGCCTGTATCCCTCAGACGATCGTGATTCATCTTTGAACCCAGAGTGATGCTCTGTGTTCCGTTCATTTCGGGCATATTTTCAATATCGAATTCATCCATATCCACGAACTGGGCTTTTTCTTCCCTGAACCGCAGCCTTACATCGTCCACCGGGCCGTTACGGTTTTTCGCCAGGATAATTTCGGCAATACCTTTTGTTGACGATCCGTCGTCGAATGTAAGCATCCCGAATTTCTCCTGCCTGTGGATAAATACAACCATATCGGCATCCTGCTCTATTGCTCCCGATTCCCTGAGGTCCGACAGCAGAGGCCGTTTTGTACCGCCTCTCATTTCCACCGAGCGGTTAAGCTGGGAAAGAGCAATGATAGGTACATTAAGCTCCTTGGCAATACTTTTAAGCGAACGTGAGATATTGCTGACTTCCTGTTCCCTGCTTCCGGCATTGTCGGGCCCCGACATAAGCTGAAGGTAGTCGACAATGACTATATCGAGCTTATGTTGTGCCATTAGTCTCCGGCATTTCGCTCTGAGTTCGAAGATTGAGATCGCAGGGGTATCATCAATAAAGATCGGGGCCTGAACAAGCTTTTTGATCCTGGTATCGAGCTGCTTCCATTCCTCCTCCGACAGCCGGCCGTTCCTTATCTTGTCCCCGGCTATATCTGTCTCGGCAACGATAAGCCTGTTTACAAGCTGGATCGAAGACATCTCACAGCTGAAGATCGCTACCTTTTTGTCATGATCAATTGCCATATTCCTTGCCATCGACAACGCGAATGCAGTCTTTCCCATTGACGGCCTGGCTGCGATAATAACAAGTTCGGCTTTCTGCCACCCTGATGTAAGCCGGTCGAGCTTGGTAAAACCCGACGGTATCCCGACAAGTGCATCTTCCCTTTTCCCTGCCTCCTCAATCTCCTTTATTGCTTCCTTTATGACCATGTTGATCGGAGATACTTCTCTCTTTATATTTCCCTCGGCAATCTGGAAAAGCTCATTTTCCGAATAATCGAGCAGTTCAGTTACATCCCACGTATCGTCAAATGCCCGTGTCTGTATCTCGGTCGACACCCTTATCAGTTCCCTCTGGATATATTTCTGTGCCACTATCCGTGCGTGATAGTCGACATTTGCTGCAGACACGACCTTCGAAGTAAGCTGGGAAAGATACACAGGACCGCCAACGCTTTCAAGTTCTCCGTGAGCTCGTAATTCCTCAGTCACAGTATACAGATCGACCGGAAACTCCCGTGTCGACAGATCGGAAACAGCTTTGAATATCTTCCTGTGGGAATCCTTGTAAAAGCTCTCCGGCTTAAGAATATCCAGGATAGTGATCACAGCTTCCTTTTCAAGCATTATTGCGCCGAGGACAGCCTCTTCCATATCTATGGCCTGGGGAGGCACTTTCCCGAAATCGGGTAAAACCGTCACCATAGGCTTACTTGTCTTGATCTGCTTTGCCATGATCCTATATTGCTGATTTATATGTATTTAACCAGAGATTATTCCCAGGTTTCCACCGGCTTCAAAGGTATATATTACAGGCTTCCTGTATCCCCTCTGCACGGGTTTTATTACAAACAGAATTTGTTAAAAACTTGTTGAAAAAAGAGTATTGGATCATTCTTCATTCTTCCTTCGATTGTTCTTCATTCTTCATTCGATTGTACTTCATTCTTCCTTAAAATAAATTACTTTTACGAAAAATACCGGCCAATGATATCGTTTCCCAGAGCAAAGATAAACATAGGATTGAGGGTGACCGGAAAGCGGGATGACGGATTTCATAATATTGAAACCATCTTTTATCCGACAGGATTATGTGATGCTCTGGAGTTTGTGGTTCCCAGGGAACAAGTCAAGGAGGATACTCTGGTGGTTACCGGGATAAACATCGGTTCGCGGCCGAAGGAGAACCTTGTGATGAGGGCCCTTAAAAAAATGCGGGAGAGTTATGCTGTTCCCTTCCTTAAGATCCACCTTCACAAGAAGATCCCGGCAGCAGCAGGTCTGGGTGGAGGATCCTCCGACGCTGCCTGTATAATGAAGGCCATTAACAAGTGTTTCAGACTTTCAATCGACAATGACACATTGAAAAAAATTGCCCTTGAAGTGGGCAGTGATTGTCCCTTCTTTATCGATCCCGTTCCGTCATTTGCAACAGGACGCGGTGAAATGCTGAAACCTGTGGATTATCTGCCTCAGGAATATAAATTAGTCCTTGTTAATCCTGGCATACGTATCAGCACACGTGATGCATATAACAATTGTATTCCTGGCATGCCTGTTAAAAGCCTTGAGGAGCTGTTCAGGCTTCCTCCGTCAGAATGGAATGGATCAGTAATAAATGATTTTGAACAATATGTCTTTAAGCTTTATCCTGAAATAGAAGCAATAAAGAATTCACTATACAGCGCCGGTGCGCTATACAGTTCCATGTCGGGCAGCGGATCGACAGTTTATGGTATTTTCAGGGATATAGGGGAGATCCCGCGCTATATCAGGGATTACGTTGTTTTTGAGGGGGATCTGTAAATCAGTCAAATTCAAGGAGCAATGTTCCCTTTGCAACCTTGTCGCCCTTCTTTACGGGAATAGTCCGTATCCTGCCTCCGGATGCAGCCTTAAGCATGTTCTGCATTTTCATGGATTCAAGAATCATGAGTTCCTCTCCCTTCTTAACTTCCTGTCCCGGTTTCACAAGAATATCAAGAATTGTACCCGGAATACTGCTCAGAACAGATCGCGGATCAGGTTTTACCCAGGGTTTCCGGTTCCTGAATTTGTTACTGATCCTGGTAATGTAAAGGCTGGTGTCTATATTCAGTACCTCCGGTTTAAGGTCTTTTTCCATAGTATGACAGTTTATTATTGAAATTCAGAGATCAGAAAGGCGGCAGTCCGTGTTTCTTCTGAGGCATTTGTACCTCCTTATTCTCCGATACAATAATTGAATGTTTAAGGAATCTTCTTGTTTCTGAAGGTTCTATCACAGCATCCACATATCCTTTTGATGCTGCCACATAAGGATTTGCAAATTTCTTCTTATATTCTTCAACCTTTTGTTTTCTTGTTTCTTCGGGATCATCCGATGACATTATATCTTTCCTGAATATAATATTTGCTGCTCCTTCGGGACCCATCACGGCGATCTCAGCTGTAGGCCATGCAAGAACATAATCAGCTCTCAGGTGACGTGAGCCCATTGCAATATATCCGCCGCCGTAAGCTTTCCGCAGGATAACTGTTATTTTGGGCACCGTGGCTTCGCTGTATGAATACAGTATCTTTGCACCATGGCGTATCACTCCCGCATGTTCCTGGTCAACACCCGGAAGGTATCCGGGTATATCAACAAAAGTGATTATGGGTATGTTGAATGCATCGCAGTAGCGGATGAATCTTGCAGCTTTATCGGATGAATCAACATCCAGGACTCCCGCCATTTCGATCGGCTGGTTTGCAACGAAACCGGTCGTACGACCTTCAATCCGTCCAAAGCCAATTACAATGTTCTTTGCATAGTGTTCCATTATCTCAAAGAAATCGGATCTGTCGGTTACAGCTCTGATAACATCCCTTACATCATAGGGTAATGTAGGATCGTCAGGAACTATCTTATCAATATTGAATCCGGGAAGCGGTTCTGCAGGCTCAATGACACCTGCCTTAGTGCTGTTATTCCGCGGGATGAATGAGACCAGTTTTTTTATGCCGGCGAAACATTCATCTTCGCTTTCCGAGTAAAAATGTGCATTTCCTGTAATCTCGCTGTGTACGCGGGCTCCGCCCAGATCTTCCATTGAAATTTCCTCGCCAAGAACTGTTTTTATTACTTCCGGGCCTGTTATGAACATTTTTGAAATCTTGTCGACAACGAAAACGAAATCGGTAAGAGCAGGTGAATAGACAGCACCGCCTGCACAGGGGCCAAGTATAACTGATATCTGCGGGATCACACCGCTCGAAATTGTATTTCTGAAGAATATTTCTCCATAACCTGCAAGGGAGTTCACTCCTTCCTGTATCCTTGCCCCGCCCGAATCATTGATACCTATTAAAGGCACCCTCATCCTGAGAGCATGGTCCATGATCTTGGTAATCTTTCTCGAGTGCATAAGTCCGAGAGAGCCGCCTGCAACGGTGAAATCCTGGGCATAGATAGCCACAGGAGATCCGTCGATGGTTCCGGATCCGATGATCACTCCGTCGCTGGGCAGTGATTTCTTGTCCATATCAAAATCACGGGCATCATGTTCAACAAAGAGATCATATTCCGTGAAGGAACCCTGGTCGAGAAGGGTCATAATACGTTCCCTGGCAGTACGCTTGCCCATTGCTTTCTGCTTTTCAATAGCCTGCTGACCCCCGCCGAGGAGAAGCTTTTCCCGCTTTTCCTTCAGCTCCTTTATCTTACTGTTAAGCGCCATTGTTACCTTTATTAAAAAAATTATCTGCCTGGTCCAGAGACTGTGTGAAAATCCTTATCTACCCCCACCCCCACCAAGGGGGGCTTTATAAGTTTCAGTAGTTCAACAAGTCCCCCCCCGTGGGCCTGCCTGCCGGAGCGACAGCGCAGGCAGGGATTTAGGGGTAAGACGACAGGAGCATGCTTTTCACGCAGTCTCTCTAAACAGGGTTACAAGTTTAAGGAAATTGTATGATTAATTGAAACTATTTCGGTGCCAATTTGTAAAGCACCACACCAATAACCATATAAATCATGTTCGGTATCCATTCCGCCAGCAGGGGGCTCAGGTTCCCTTTCAGAGAAAACTGCGATGCGAACTGCTGAAAAAAGATGTATGAAAAGCTCAGCGCCAGACCTATCCCGATATTCATCCCGATACCTCCCCTTACTTTTCTTGACGACAGTGTTACCCCTATCAGGGTAAGGATAAATACGGCGAAGGGGCTTGCAAAACGCCTGTGCTTTTCTATAAGAAAAACCTTAATTTCTTCCGATCCCTGAAGCTTCAGCAGGTCAATGTACTCATCCAGTTCCTTGTATGTCATTGTGCCGACAAAGCTCGGATCTCTCGAAAAATCTTCAGGCCGGATAATCAGAGTCGTATCGATACTCGTTCCTTTTGTGACAACATCTTCCATCCCGTTTATTTCACGGAGAGTATAATTCAGGACAGACCATTTATTTGAAACTGAATCCCATGTAACTGTAGGAGCTGATATTTTGGAGACCAGTTTGCCATCTTCATCAAATTTCTCAATAGTGAAGTTCCTTCCCCGCATATAAATAGGGCTGTAAGATTCAATATAAACATATACATTGGGATAGACCTGGCGGTGGACATTTTCAATATTCAACCTCCTTCCCCGGGGTCTGTAATACTTATCTTCGAAATCGAGCCTGATAAGGTTGGCATGCGGGATCATGAAGTTGGTGAGATAAAAAATCACTACTGCAATTACAAGGGAGGAGAGGAAATACGGCCACATCATTCTGCGAAAGCTCATGCCGCTGTTAAGTATGGCAATTATTTCAGTGTTGACAGCCATTCTTGAAGTAAAGAAAATGACAGTTATGAAGACGAACAGCGGAGCAAACAATGTGGCAAAATAGGGAATGAAATTAAGGTAGTAATCAAACACGACCGCCTGCCACGGGGCTTCCTTTTCCATAAAATTATCAAGCTTTTCCGAAAGGTCGAAAACGACGGCAATTGTCAATATCAGGGCAAGACAGAACAGGAAGGTTCCCAGGAACTTCCTGATTATATAGAAATCGATTATTTTAGGCTTCAGGGATCTCAGATTTTTTCCGAGACCTTTTTTATCGTTTTGTCTTTCCATCTTTTAAAATCCCCTTCCTCAATTTTTTTCCTGGCATCGCCAGCCAGTTTCAGATAGAATGCCAGGTTTTGAAGGCTTGAAATCTGTCCTCCAAGCATTTCGCCGGAAATCACAAGATGTCTCAGATAGGCCTTTGAGTATATAAGGCTTACTGCCGACGGTCCTTCAGGATCTATCGGACTGAAATCGTTGGCCCATCGTTTGTTCCTTATGTTTATTATCCCCTGTGATGTAAATAGCATTCCGTTACGTCCGTTACGGGTAGGCATAACACAATCGAACATGTCGATACCTCTTTCTATGGCTTCGAGGATATTTGCAGGGCTTCCCACCCCCATCAGGTATCTTGGCCTGTCTTCGGGCAGTATCTCATTAACGATCTCGATAGTCCTGTACATCTCTTCAGCAGGTTCCCCGACAGATAATCCTCCGATCGCATTGCCGGCCATATCTTTCGAAGCTATCTTTTCTGCAGATAATTTTCTGAGATCATCAAAAATACCGCCCTGGACAATAGGGAAAAGATACTGTTGCCATCCCCATACAGGTTCACTGCCCCGGAATCTTTCAACAGCCCTGTCGAGCCATTGATGGGTCAGATCAACGGATCTTTCAGCATACCGGTGATCGCAGGGGAAGGGGGCGCACTCGTCAAGGGCCATAATTATATCGGCCCCTATTACCCTCTGAATATCTACAGTATTCTCTGGTGTAAAGACATGTCTGGATCCGTCAATATGGGATTTGAACACAATCCCTTCGTCTGTCAGCTTTCTGTTGTTTGCAAGGGAGAATACCTGATAACCGCCACTGTCAGTGAGGATAGGCCTTTCCCATGACATGAACCTGTGAAGTCCTCCGGCCTCTTTAAGTATTTCAGTACCCGGACGAAGATAGAGATGATAGGTATTTCCCAGGATGATCCTTGCATCAATATCTTCCTCCAGATCGCGCTGAAGTATACCTTTCACGGTTCCTCCGGTACCTACAGGCATGAAGATGGGAGTAGGTATATCCCCGTGGTCTGTCCGGAGAACACCCGTCCTGGCTCTTGTATCCTTATCTTTTGTCCTGATTTCAAACATAAAAATGATCCGTAAACAGCAGCACAAATGTAATTCATCCATGCGGCCTTAGAAAATTATGAGATCATTTTTGTTGAAAACTATTCTCCCGGATTCCGATTATCTTGCTAATATTGTGACCGGATTATGAAAGTTCAATGATTTTTCAGGAAAACCTTTTCCTTTCGGTCGTATTTATTGTATTTGCACTGTCAGCGGCGGTGCAGTTGTTCTATTATCTCCGGTTCTATTATGCAGTCCCCCGATACAGGCATCCCCAGGCAAATACCGGCAGGCAGCCTGTTTCAGTTATAATCTGTGCAAGAAATGAGGCAGAGAACCTGCGCAATTTCCTCCCTTCAATCCTGGAGCAGGATTATCCCGATTTTGAAGTCATCGTGGTCGATGATTGCTCGGAGGATGAAACCTATAGTGTACTTGGAAGTTTCCTTCTTAAATATCCGGGATTAAAGATATCAACAGTCAGTAAAGATCCCCGTTTCACACACAACAAGAAATTTGCCCAGTTCATCGGGATCAAGGCAGCTTCGAATGAAATACTCCTTTTTACAGATTCTGATTGCAAGGCAGCATCACCTGGCTGGATAACAGGAATGGCATCAAATTTTGATGAAAAGACCGAGCTGGTACTTGGTTATAGCGGATATATGAAAAGGGAAGGTCTGCTGAACAAATATATCCGTTATGATACTTTTATGATCGCGCTTCAGTATCTGGGAATGGCAATAAGAGGTATCCCCTATATGGGTGTGGGTCGTAATATGGCTTACAGGAAATCGTTGTTTTTCAGAAAGAAGGGATTCGAAGGGCATACCCATGTGATCTCAGGCGATGATGATCTTTTTGTAAATGCCAACGCCACCGGAACAAATACCCGGGTAGATTTCAGGAAAGACAGCCACACCATGTCGTTACCCTGTACCACCCTCAAAGACTGGATAATACAGAAAAAAAGACATTTTACTGCCGCCCCGTATTATAAGACACGGCATAAGTTCCTGATAATCACGGAACCTCTCACCAGGATGCTTTTCTATATTTCTTTCATAATACTGATGATACCTTTATTCCTGTGGCAGGTCACCGCAGCGATTTTCGGAATAAGATTTATAAGCCAGATTATAGTCCTTGTTCAGGGACAGAAGATATTAAACGAAAAGGGGATAGCCGGATATTCATTATTTTTTGATATCTTTTCCCCTGTGATAAACAGTGTTATTTTTGTTAGCAATACAATTAGCAGATCGGGTAAAAACAAATGGAAGTAAACCAGGAGCTTTCAGAAAAAGCGAAGGCCGACCTTATTCTTGTTGAAGATGCAAAAAAAGGTAATGAAAAAGCTTTTGCCGGGCTGATGAACCGTTACAGGGATTCAATTTATTTCATGCTGCTGAAAATGGTAAATAATCCGATTGATGCCGAGGATCTTACTATTGAGGCCTTCGGCAAGGCATTCAGGAGCATCGACAGCTATACGCCACGCTTTGCATTCAGCACATGGCTTTTTATGATTGCTACCAACAATTGCATCGATTTCATCAGGAAGAAGCAATCATCGCCCATCCCTGTCAATCAGGATAAGGACATCATGGATACGATGACAGTAAATATCCAGTCCGACCTCCCCGATCCTGAAGAGGCGCTGATAAATGACCAGAAGATAGCCACTCTCAGGAAAATAGTAACCCAGCTGAAATCGCCCTACAGGGAGATAATAGAACTCAGATATTACAAGGAATTTTCCTATGAGGAGATATCAGCGGAGCTTAAAATACCGATAGGAACTGTAAAAGCACAGTTATACCGGGCCAAGACCCTGCTTTACAATATATTCGTGAAAACCGGCGCCAGGTAATGCCTGAAATAATTTTCAGATATTTCCCGTCACTCTCAGAAGACCAGAGAAAGAAAATTTCATCTCTCAAACCGCTGTATGAAGAGTGGAACAACAGGATAAATGTCATTTCAAGAAAGGATATTGATAATTTCTACATTCACCATGTCCTTCATTCCCTGTCCATTGCCAGGATCATCAGCTTTAAGCCCGGAACCCGGATCCTTGACGTTAGAACCGGAGGAGGATTCCCGGGAATACCTCTTTCTATTCTCTTTCCAGGTTCGGAATTCACACTTCTTGATTCAATAGGCAAAAAGATTAAGGTTGTATCAGCAGTCGCTGAAGAATTAAAACTTGATAATGTCAGATTCATAAGAAAAAGAATTGAAGAGGAAACCGGGAAATTTGACTTTATAATCAGCAGGGCTGTAATGGAATTCCCGGGTTTTGTTCAACTGACAAAAAAGAATATTATTTCAAATAGCGAAAACAACCCGGTTAATGGTATAATCTGTCTGAAAGGCGGCGATCTGAGCCGAGAACTGGGGAGATTTGGAAGTTCTGTCAGGATATGGGAAATAAAGGATTTCTTCCCCGAACCATTTTTTGAAACAAAGAAAATAGTCTACCTCCCTGTGCCTTCCTCTTAATCTTTTTTATCCGTAAATATTGTTAATTTACTGTATCCCTCTGTGTCCTACTATATAACTCACCCCTAAATCCCCCTAGGGACTTTTGAGTCTGAGTGCCCCCCTGGGGGCAAGGGGTGGCAAGAAGGGAAGGAGTTATTGTGGTTGATGTTCCTGAGGTCTTTAAGGTGGTACACTTTGTGATAACCTTTGCGCTCTTTGCGGTTAAAAAATATCCGCAGGGATTTTATTATTTGAAAATTTAACTATATTTGCGGTCTCAAATTAAAGCCAGAGAAATTTAAAATTATTAACAAATGAAAAGGACTTTTCAGCCTTCCAGAAGGAAAAGAGCAAACAAGCACGGGTTCAGGGAAAGAATGTCAACACATGATGGAAGAAGAGTTCTTGCTTCACGCAGGGCAAAGGGCAGAAAGAAACTTACTGTATCATCAGAGCTGAAGCTGAAAGGCTGAATCTGATCTGAAATATTATCTGAAAGGTGCCATACAGGGCGCCTTTTTTGTTAATTTTACATTATGAGTCTGATCCCTGATTATATTGCTGATAAAGAACTGAGGGAGATAGCCGGAAAGACAATATCGGGTATAAGACTAACTCCCGGAGAAGGTCTGGTTCTTTATGAAAAAGCCGATCTTGCCCTTCTCGGACTGCTTGCTTCGGTAGTCAGACGCAGGAAAAACGGCAATTATGCATATTTTAACAGAAATTTCCACATTGAGCCGACAAACATTTGCATTTATAACTGTCGTTTTTGTTCCTACAGGAGGCCGGCGGGAGATCCCGAAAGCTGGGACTACAGCCATGATGATATGCTGAATACCCTGCGCAGGTTCGACGGGAAAAATGTAACGGAAGTGCATATTACAGGTGGTGTGCACCCCTCACACGATATTCATTTTTACGGGAGTCTCATCAGCAGGATAAAGAAACACAGACCCTCGCTTCATGTAAAAGCATTCTCGGCCGTCGAGCTCGATCACATGATAAGAATGGCGGGTCTGACACCCGATAAAGGGCTTGCTCTTCTTAAGGATTATGGTCTGGATTCAATACCCGGAGGAGGAGCTGAAATATTTGATGAACAGCTCAGAGAACAGATAAGTAATGAAAAGACCTCATCCGGACAATGGCTGCTGATCCACGAGACTGCCCACAAAACCGGAATATCTTCAAATGCAACCATGCTTTACGGGCACATAGAGACCTATGCCCACAGGATAGATCATATGAACAGGCTGAGGATTCTCCAGGACAGGACCATGGGCTTCAATGCTTTCATCCCCCTTAAATTCAAAAAGGCAAATAACAGAATGTCGCATTTAGGAGAGGTCAGCATAATTGAAGATCTCCGGAACTATGCCGTTGCCAGGATCTTTCTTGATAATATCCCTCACCTGAAAGCTTACTGGCCGATGACCGGAAGGACTGTAGCACAGATAAGCCTTTCATTCGGTGCAGATGATCTTGACGGAACTATCGATGATACAACAAAGATATACTCAATGGCCGGTGCAGGGGAAAAGAACCCCGTAATGACAAGCGGGGATATCTGCAAACTTATCTCGGAAGCAGGCTACATTCCGGTTGAACGTGACTCCCTATATAACAGGATCAATTAATAATTTTATCTGTACATTTGCGTTATCAAAAATGTACATCTTGCCTGTATGAGCTTAAAGAATTTCATATTAAGTAAACTGTTCCTGAAACAGCTTGGTATTGCATTCATTATCATATTCGGGGTATTGATGATATTGCTTATAGGACTGAATCTGTATACAAGGCACGGACAGGCTGTTCCCGTTCCGGATTTAGTGGGTCTGAATATGGAGGCGGTCAAAGTTCAGGCAAAAAAATCCAAAATGAGGTATCATGTAATAGATTCCGTTTATACTACAACTGTAATGCGAGGTTGTGTTGCAGAACAGAATCCCAGGCCCGGTTATAAAGTAAAGAAGTGGAGAAATGTAGCTCTTACAATCAACGCCTTCCGTCCCGAAATGGTTGCCGTACCCGATCTTGTCGATCTTCCGCTAAGGCAGGCAATAGCTCTTATCGAAAGCTCCGGACTGGTTATGGGATCATTAAGATATAAGCCCGATCTTTCGATTAATGTAGTTCTCAATCAACTATATAACAGCAGAGATATAACACCGGGCGATTCGATACAGAAAGGTTCGGTCATCGACCTGGTACTGGGAAAGGGATTAAGCAACCAGCGCACTCCTGTGCCCGACCTGATAGGTATGACCCTTGAATCAGCCACCGACAGGATCCTTAGTACATCGCTTAATCTGGGAACCTTCATTTTCGACAATACAATACGTACCGGCGAGGACAGCCTCAAAGCATTTGTCTATAAACAGAATCCTGAATACAGGTATGATGCGACACTTCAGCTGGGATCATCAATATATCTGTGGATGACAACAGATTCTCTCAAGCTCCCGTCAGACTCGACAATGGCTGTACCTGATACTACGATCACAGCGGCTCTCTTTTCCCGAAAGGTTAAATGATCCTGATGATATTAAGGACTTTAACAAATATTATTCTCATTTTGTCCTGCCCATTGATCCTGACAGGACAGGAAATTGTCACGGGACTGACATCCAATCCCCTGTTGAAAAAAACATACTCCCTCTCAGCCAGATCTCTTGCTGCCGATACCCTTAAGCTTCCGTTCTTTGACGATTTTTCCGGCAGTGCGGTTTTACCGGATAGCAGGAAATGGAGCGATGACTATGTCTTTATAAATAATACATATTCTGATAAGCAGATAACAAGCGGAATAGCCACCTTTGACGCGCTGAACAGTTCCGGACGCCTATATGATAACGCATCAGAAACTTCTTTCAAAGCTGATTACCTTACATCACATCCTATTGATCTCAGTTTCTCTCCGTCCGATAATATATGGCTGAGCTTTTACTATCAGCCGGGGGGATTGGGTGACATCCCGGAAGAGAATGATTCCCTCACTCTCCAGATGTATTCTCCCCTGGACAAAAGATGGTATTCAGTCTGGAGGGCTGACGGAGATTCTGCTGACGGTTTCAGACCCGTCCTTCTGAAAATAGATCAGGAAAAATTCCTCAGGAAAGGATTCAGGTTCAGATTCAGCAATTACGCAAGTCTGAGCCCGAATGTGAACGATCCGTCCATGACCGGTAACTGTGATCACTGGAATATCGATTATGTTCTTCTTGACAGGAACAGAAATGAGGGTGATACAATATTCCCTGATGTTGCATTCCGTAAGCCCTTCCGCTCCCTCCTCAAAAATCATGAGGCAATGCCTGTCACTCAATTTAATCAGATCTATCTCCAGGAAATGGGAGCCACTATACCGATAAAATACCGCAATAATGATACAATTGTCAGAAATGTTACAAGGTATTTTAAGATATGGGATGTGTATGATAATATGGAAGCTATATCATTTTCTGCAGGTGCTACCAACATTGATCCTCTCACCAATGTAGATTATGATGCCAATCTGTTCTATACCTTTAATACATTCAACCGTGATTCCGCCCTGTTTAAGGTAACAAGCTGGCTTATTACAGATGACTTCGATCCGAAGGAAAATGACACGGTAACATATTTCCAGAAATTTCACAATTACTTTGCATTTGACGACGGGACGGCAGAAGCGGGGTACGGAGTTAACGGACTTGGATCACGGAATGCCATGGTTGCATACAGGTTCAGATCATATACAAAGGATACTCTTAGGGCAATAAGTATTTGCTTCAATGATAGTTACATGAATTCCAACCAGAGAGCCTTCGGCCTGATGGTCTGGAAAGATAATAGCGGAATACCGGGAGATGTCATTTACTCACGGCAGGAAGTAATTGTAGAACAGGGAGAAGATATCAACGGGTTCCATACATATTTTCTGCCCTCGGGAGTAGCCGTGGAAAATATTTTTTATGTCGGCTGGAAACAACGGTCAGAAACCTTCCTTAATGCAGGATTTGATGTAAATACACCTCACAGGGGTAACCTGCTCTACTGGATGAATGGTACATGGTTCACCTCCCAGAAATCAGGTACCCTGATGATACGGCCTATTGTCGGTCCTCCTGTAAATACTTCAGTTCATGATATTTACCAGAACAACAGAAATAAACTTCATTTTTATCCGAATCCGGCATCAGATTACATAAGTTTCAATCGTAACGATCTTCCTGATAATAGTTTATACACTGTATCAGTTACCGATATAAATGGAAAGGAATTAATAAGGGTACCCTTGAATGATAAAATTGACATTTCAGCTTTGAAGGCAGGAATGTATATAGTATCACTTTCAAGGAATGGTCTGGCCCTTGGTCACAGCCGGCTTATCAAAACAAAATAATCCTGAAAATGTCTGAAGAAGAATTAGCCGGACAACAGGAGCTGTTTGAGCATTACAGGTTTACTGTTGCTCCCGGACAGTCGCTACTGCGTATTGACAAATATCTTTCTTACAGGATTGAGAATACCTCACGGACAAGGATACAGGATGCTGCCAATGCCGGAAATATTCTTGTAAACAATATCCCTGTTAAACCAAACTACAGGGTAAAGCCGGATGATCTTATTCAGGTTGTGCTGCCCAATCCCCCCAGGGATATTGAACTGATACCACAAAATATCCCTCTCGATATCCTTTTTGAGGACGAAGATGTTGTGGTTGTCAATAAGGCACCCGGGATGGTTGTCCATCCGGCATACGGCAATTATACCGGGACACTTGTAAACGCTTTGATGTGGCATTTTAAGGATTTGCCTTTATTTTCATCGGGAGATCTGAGACCCGGTCTTGTTCACAGAATAGATAAAGATACATCAGGTATACTTGTAATCGCAAAAAATGAACTTGCGCTTAACAGGCTTTCAAAACAGTTCTTTGACAGGACCACCGACCGCAAATATACTGCAATAGTATGGGGGATACCGGATCCTTCAGAAGGTACGATAACCGGTCATGTAGGGCGGAATATCCGTGACAGGAAGATCATGCAGGTATTTCCTGACGGCAGTCAGGGAAAACCTGCGGTGACTCATTATAAGATTATCGAGAATCTCGGTTATATATCGGTTGTGGAGTGTAAGCTTGAGACCGGGAGGACACATCAGATAAGGATTCATTTCAGCTACCGTGGGCATCCTCTTTTCAATGATGCTGATTATGGAGGAGACCGCATTCTGAAGGGAACCACATTTTCAAAATACCAGCAGTTTGTTAAGAACTGCTTTCAGATACTTCCCCGGCAGGCGCTGCATGCAAAAAGCCTTGCGTTCGATCATCCGGTAAGCGGTAAGAGACTGTCTTTTGAGTCGGAGCTGCCTGAAGATATGAGGCAGGTGATTGAGAGGTGGAGGAATTATATAGCGGCAAGGTAGTAGTTACCAGCTGCCACTGGCCCCGCCGCCGCCGAAGCTGCCGCCGCCGAAGCCTCCGCCACCGCCAAAACCACGGCCTCCGCTACCTCCGGAGAACCCGCCCCATGAGCCTTTGTGAGAGTTACTGCCGGAATTCATCATAGACAAAAGAACCCATAAAGGCAAACCTTTGTTGCTCAGATGCTTCTGATTACGGCCTCCGGAACTCCGGATTAACATGAAAATTATTAAAAATATTACGAAGATTATGAATGGAGCAATAGCACCTGCATCACTTCCTGAATTACCATATTCATCAGCAGTGAACTCTCCGCTGGCCAGCTGCATCAGAACAGTCGAAGCTTTATCAAGTCCGCCATAAAAGTCACCCTCCCTGAAAGCAGGCAGTATTTCATTATCAATTATACGGGCACAAATAAGGTCGGGGATTGCACCTTCCAGACCGTATCCCGGGGCAATCGAAACCTGACCCAACGACCCCTCAGTCTTAGGTTTTACAAGTATAAGAATACCGTTATCAAGGCCCTTCTGACCTATTCCCCATTTTTCCGCCAGTCTTTGTGCAAAATCGGCTACTTCATAACCCATCAGATCAGATACAGTTACAATGGCTATCTGGGTCGATGTGGAATCATTAAATGCAACCAGCTTACTTTCCAGAGAATTAATTTCACTGCCATTGAGCATCCCCGCAAAATCATTCACAAGGCGCGGCGGATATGGTTTCTCCGGAAAATCCTGTGCGGCCAGTCTGAATGGAAGAGAAACTGACAGAACAAACAGGAGACATAAACCTTGAAATTTATTTTTTTCCATTCCACTCTTTATAATGGGGTATCCTCAAATGAAATATCATCAGGCAGTTCATTTATATCATCCTTCCGGAAAGGAAAATGAACCTTGAGCTGGGTGCCTGTCATACTGATCCCTTCAATAATCCCTTCTGTGAACCTGCCTTCACTGAAATGTTTCTTTACAGTTGCCTTAATATTGTCCCAGAAATCTTCCGGAACCTTTGAATTTATTCCCTGGTCCCCGATAACGGCAAACTTCCTGTTTGTTACAGCAAGATAAAAAAGTACTCCGTTCCTTTCGGCAGTTCCATGCATACCTATCCTTTTAAAGATCCATGAGGCCCTGTCAAGAACATTTCCCGAGGTTTTTGTTTCAATATGAACCCTTATCTCCCCCGAGGTAAGATCTTCAGCCTCCCTTATTGCATCACGGATCTGCTCCTGCTGCTCTTTTGTAAAAAACTCCGAAGCCTTCATCAATCAGAAGAATAAAAAGATCAGAATTTAACTTCAGGCGCTTTTTCTGCTCCCTCCATTGATTCAAAATAAGGTTTGGCATTGAAATCGTACCATCCGGCAATTATGTTGGCAGGGAACCTTTTTATATAAGTATTGAATCCCTGTGCAACCTCATTGAATTTCCGCCTTTCAGTCGATATCCTGTTCTCAGTCCCTTCAAGCTCAACCTGAAGGTCTCTGAAATTCTGAGTTGCCTTAATGTCAGGATATTTCTCAACAACAACCATGAGCCTCGACAGAGCAGAGCTTAAATCGCTTTGTGCAGCCTGGAACTGCTGGAGGTTCTCGGCTGTCATGTTGGTCGGGTCAATTGTGACCTGTGTAGCTTTTGCCCTGGCTTCAATAACCCGGGTCAGCGTTTCCTGTTCAAATTCAGCAGCACCCTTGACTGTGTTGACGAAATTCGGGATCAGGTCAGCTCTCCGCTGATACTGGGTTTCCACATTGCCCCACTGGCTTGTGACACCCTCCTGAAGTCCGACCATATTATTATATACCTTTATCCCCCAGGATATTATCCCAAAAACAAAGAGACCAACAATGACTCCGATTATAACCCAGATCAAACAACCTTTTTTCATTTTAATATTGATTTTGTTTTACTATGCCAAAGTTAAATATTCCATTGTATTACAAATGATCATTATTTATGTTTTTACTAAATTTGATCCTCAAAAATAAACAATATGAGAACGATCGCAATAGTTGCAGGGGGGGATTCTTCTGAATATGAGATCTCGGTAAAAAGTGCTGCTGAAGTAAGCAAGGTCCTCAGGGGAAGGTACAAAACTTACATAATAGTGATGAGGGATACAAACTGGTATTGGGAAGATCCCAAAGGCAGATATCACAGTATTGATAAGAATAATTTCACCCTTAATATTGATGATATAACTGTACGTTTTGACGCGGTGTTTATAGCAATCCACGGGAAGCCGGGTGAGAATGGGCAGCTTCAGGGTTATTTAGATATGATGCAGGTACCTTATACCGGTTGCAATTCGTTTTGTTCAGCACTTACTTTCAACAAACATGCATGTAAATTATTCCTTAAGGAATACAGGATACCCATGGCGGAGAGTATACTACTCAGAAAGAATGAACAAATTGATCCTGATGGAATTATCAGAACTCTTGGTTTGCCATGCTTTGTAAAGCCAAATGACAGTGGTTCCAGTTTCGGGGTCTCAAAGGTAAAGAATGCCGGAGAATTTGCCGACGCCATATCAGTTGCGTTGGGGGAGAGCGATGAGGTGGTGATTGAATCATTCATGAAAGGCAGGGAAGTTGCATGTGGTATTGTAAAGACACGGTCACGCAAAATAATCCTTCCGGTGACCGAGATAATAAGCAAGAATGAATTTTTCGATTTCGAAGCAAAATATACTCAGGGTAAATCGGATGAGATCACACCGGCGAGTCTTCCGGAAAAGGTAGGTGACGAAGTCCAGCGCCTCAGTTCCCTGATAAATGATCTGCTCGGTTGCAGCGGTATTGTGCGGATCGATTTCATAATTGTCGACAACAGGCCACTCTTCCTGGAGATAAACACGGTACCGGGTATGACCGGAGAAAGCATTATTCCAAAGCAGGCAG
>JAKQPD010000272.1 GCA_029564935.1 Bacteroidota bacterium | reverse complement strand
ATGCCTGTAAATATCTGGCTCAATATCCATCTGAAAGGGGAGGGGAGACTTCCTGTTATGGTGGCACAAAAGCTGGCATCTGAGAACAGGCTTCACCAGGCATTTCTTGCCTGCAGCCGTAGCGCCGCTCTACTGGCCGGAGAAGCTGTCGCGGGGATAATGATATGTAATATGGACCGGCAGGATGATGACGCCAGTTATGTAGATGAAACAATCAATTCGAAAGCTGATTTCATTCAGCTCAGACAACCAATAACTCCTTCATTACCTGATTATACAAAAAGGCTTAAGGAAAAAGGTATCAGGATTAATTTCTTTGGCACTGATTCTCCTGATGAGATTAGAAAATTATTAGGATCAGGTGTCGACTTCCCGCTTGTGAATGACATAACCGGGTCGATGAAGGTTGCTGAGGAAGTTGGCATTAATCCGGTCAAACCTGAGTTTAAGTCCGGCAGAAAGGAAAAGGCTGATGACAAAACAAAAAGAATTCTTGCTATCGGCGACTCAAACGGGGCTCTTCCTGAGGGATGGGTGGAACAACTGGAACATGTCAGATCCGGTGATGTCATTTATAATACCTGTATTTCGGGAAATACGATCGGATTTGACAACAACGGCCAGAAGAGCCTGAATACACTCCGTAATATCATCAGGTACATGGATAATGCTTATGATCAGATGGGCGACATTAATGACATTATAATAATGCTTGGGTCGAACGATTGTAAAGCAGTTTTTAAGGATAGCATCAGAACGGTTCCGGAAAATTTTTCAAAGCTTCTTAAGATGATCAGGGATCATCCTGTTTACCGGAAATGTAAGCCCCGCCTTTATGTTGTCTCACCACCTCCTATGGGCAGAGATGAGATAATGATCGAAAAATACCATGGAGGAGCAGAAAGAGTAGCCTTGCTGCAGCCTCAGTTTAAAAAGATCGCAGAAAAGAATAAGGCAGCTTTTATTGACATCTATTCAATTCTCCTGCCCGTGCGGGACAAGTATTCATCTGATGGTGTCCATCTTATACCCGAAGGTCAGAAAATAATTGCCGAAACTGTAAATGGTTTCCTGAATAAATGATATTACTGTGATATCTATATTATATAAATATGATATCACAGTAATATTAAATTGATATAGGATATTCTGTCAGTCCATATTATTCTTCAATCTGGTTTCACCGGTATTGAAGGTCATTTTATATCGAATAATCTGCAGATGTGCCTGTTATACATATTCTCATAAACACATTGAGATACTGTTTTTTCATTTGCATCAAGCAGCCTGAAGAACTCATCCATTTTCATTGCTGCAAGCTTATACCCTACATGAATAAGCTGTCTCATATTCGGATTATAATCAGGATTGCCGGGAACATGTCTCAAAGCAGCTGCAAATTTACTGCTGTTCCATCCTGATACCTCATCCTTCGATGGGAGTGCAGATATGTTTATATCAATCACATCTGCATAGGGAGCGCAAAGTTCCTCGGTCTTCTCAAGAGCTTTTGCATAAACCTCCTTTACAAATGCAAGTGCATCTCCACCCGATTCAGCCAGACCGATCACCTCTTCGAGCCAGGTCGTACCTGCAGTCTTAAGATGCAGGCCTTTATTATGCTTTTTAACGATCGATCCGATATAGGGATATATTGCAAATTTGTCCGATCCTGAATGAACACTCATTTTAAGGTTTGCTGGCAGTCCGAATTCCTTTACCGCCATATCAATTACCATCAGGTCAGCTTCAAATTCAGCGGCAAACTTCAGCGGATCACCCACATAATCGACACCTTTATTGAAGCGTCCGGAGAATTTCGGAGCAATAGTCTGTGCCGGGATCTTTTCCTCGCCAAGCATTTTTAAGATAAAGAACAGCTCAACAGGAGTTTGTGGAACAGGCACCTCATCCATTGATACCTCGGCAACGAAATTATCTTTACCTTTTACTGCTTCAATTTTTCTGTAAATCTCACCGGCTTTCTGTGCCGCAAAAAGATATTTTTTTGCTATATTGGTTATTTGTGAATCCGTCACCACAGGGTATGGTTTTATACCCTGTATTTTCAACTCACCTGTATATTTACTGCTTCCGGTCACAAAATTCCGAATAAGTTCTTCACCGGCAAGCTTGCCGATATATGAAGCAACATCGATTGTAAAGAAATCCGAGCTTTCAATGAACCTGTCGACGTTGTCCATGTTAATATGATCAGCATCAACGAAATACGGCTTATTGAAACCTGCCTTGCGGGTTACTTCATCTGCTTCCTTCCTCACATCGCCTGGCTCAGTGCCGATTATCATATGTTCCCTGTTGGATTTATTCCAGACAGGAGTGATTTCGATACCTTTTTTCCCGGCTTCAATTATTGCTGCAAGCTGTGCGCTTCCCTGGTGACCGAAGCGGTCACCCATTCCAAAAGAGTATTTCCCTGATTTTTTCATTAATCCAGGACTACGGTTTTATTTTTAGGAGCAAAAAAGAACATTATAGACCATGCAAGAAGATACATACTTCCTGCAATCGCAAACATTACAACATATCCTGTCTCGATATGTCCCAGATCTTTAAAATGCTGGAGTATCCCACCTGCGATATATGAAATGAAAGCACCTCCGATAGCCCCTGCCATTCCTCCGATACCTGTAACGGAGCTTACAGCTTTCTTCGGGAACGCATCGGATACAGTCGTAAATATGTTAGCCGACCAGGCCTGATGTGACGATGCTGCAAGAGCTATAAGACATACTGCCCCCCAGGTGCTTATACCTTCTGATGATGCAAAAACTATCGGAACTACAAGTAATGCAAAGATCAGCATTGTATATTTTCTGGCTTTGAAAGGTGTCATCCCTTTATTGATCATATATCCCGAGACCCATCCTCCTCCAATGCTGCCGATGGTTGTCATTGTATAAATGAATGCCAGGGGTAATCCGAAAGATGATATGCTGAGGCCTGTACCTCTTACTGTTGAAAGCCAGCCGGGAATCCAGAACAGATAAAACCACCATATGGGATCGGTAAGACCTTTTCCGATGAAGAAGAGCCAGGTTTGTCTGTACTTCAGAAGTTTGAGCCATGACACTTTTTCTTTGGATTCAGCCTGTTCTTCAACATCACTGTGTATGTATGCAAGTTCGCCTGCAGAGACCTTTTTGTGTTTTTCCGGTACTTCATAGAAGATGAACCACAGGATCACCCAGATAAAACCTATTGCTCCGGTGATGATAAATGCTGATTGCCAGCCCCATGCAGCGACCATGGCTGGAATGGCCAGGGGTGCCACGATTGCCCCGACATTCGTCCCCGAGTTGAATATTCCTGTAGCAAGAGCTCTTTCTTTTTTAGGGAACCATTCTGCAATTGATTTAATAGCTGCCGGAAAGTTTCCTGCTTCGCTTACTCCGAGGAAACCTCTCCAGAACCCGAAACCCCAGACACCTTTTGCGAGTGCATGGCCCATAGCTGCTATACTCCAGAGAATAACGGCAACGCCATATCCCAGCTTGGTACCGAATTTGTCAATAAGCCGGCCTGCAATGACCATTCCTACCCCGTATAAAAGCTGGAAGGCCATAATGATGTGTGCATAATCTTTCTCACCAATCCCGAGATCTGATTCCAGCAATGGTTTCAGTATCCCTATCACCTGCCTGTCGAGGTAGTTCACTGTTGTTGCAAAGAAAATCAATGCACAAACAGTCCATCTGTAGTTACTGAACTTTTTAGTTTCTGTCATATTCTTAAGGTTGTTACTGAATTATACATTGTAGGTCGATGATGCTGTTGTCCCTCCCCTGCCTGTCCAGTTGGTGTGGAAGAATTCACCTCTCGGTCTGTCAAGGCGCTCGTAAGTATGTGCCCCGAAATAATCCCTTTGGGCCTGAAGCAGGTTTGCAGGAAGTCTTTCACAACGGTAACCATCAAAATATCCCAGCGCTGATGAAATAGCAGGAACCGGTATCCCGTTGGTTATTGCGGCTGAAACTACATTTCTCCATCCCTTTTGTGATATTTCAACTTTTTCTTTGAAGAATGGATCAAGCAGAAGGTTGGTTATTGAAGGATCTTTGTCATAAGCTTCCTTGATCTTTCCCAGGAAAGCCGACCTTATAATACATCCGCCTCTCCACATCAGGGCAATTCCTCCATAGTTCAGATCCCATTTATATTCAAGAGCAGCAGCCTTCATCAGAGAGTATCCCTGTGCATAGGAAACGATCTTTGATGCATATAAAGCATCCCTCAGGTCATTTATGAACTCTTCTTTCTTCCCATTATAAGCAGGAACAGGGCCATGAAGTATTTTTGATGCTTTTACTCTTTCATCCTTTACAGCGCTCAGACATCTGGCAAATACTGCTTCTCCTATCAGTGTAAGAGGAATGCCCAGGTCGAGAGCAGCAACTCCGGTCCATTTTCCTGTGCCTTTCTGGCCTGCTGTATCAAGAATTTTATCCACAAGCGGTTTCCCGTCCGTATCCTTATAGGCAAGAATATCCCTCGTGATCTCTATCAGGTAACTGTCAAGTTCACCTTCATTCCAGTCTTTGAAAACAAGATGCATTTCATCAGCGCTCATTCCGAGAAGATCTTTCATTATCTGATATGCTTCGCAGATAAGCTGCATGTCACCATATTCGATCCCGTTATGTACCATTTTCACAAAATGTCCGGCGCCATTCTCACCCACCCAGTCGCAGCAGGGGGATCCGTCTTCAACTTTTGCAGCAATAGCCTGGAAAACCGGCTTTACGAATGGCCATGCTGCTTTTGATCCTCCGGGCATTATTGATGGTCCGAGAAGCGCACCTTCTTCCCCTCCGGAAACACCTGTTCCGATGTAAAGCAAACCTTTGCTTTCCACAAGGGCTGTACGTCTGTTCGTATCGGGAAAATGAGTATTTCCGCCGTCGATAATTATATCACCCTTTTCGAGATGTGGTATCAGAGTATTGATCATGTCATCAACTGCAGATCCTGCCTTTACCATAAGCATAATTTTCCTCGGCCGGGCAAGTGACCTGACCAGTTCCTCTATGCTGTGAGCTCCCGTGATCTTTTTCCCTTTTGCCCTTCCTGCAAGAAAATCATCAACCTTCTGTGTCGTACGGTTATAAACCGTTACCTGAAATCCCTTGCTTTCCATGTTAAGTACAAGGTTCTCACCCATCACAGCAAGTCCTATTAATCCAATGTCTGATAGTTTATTCATAATTATATAGTTAAGTTACATCCATGTTGCCATCACCTCATCCATTACCTTACTTGTTCTCGCTGCCGTTATTCCAGTCGAAACAGCTGTTCCCTGCCCCGATAGTGCATTTACAACCTGTTTGATAAGATAAAACTGTACATGCTCCGGTCTTTCATTAATATATTCTTTCCTGCCTTCACTATTCTCAAGGACTATTGGCTCAAAGCTGAATGTAGAGAAAGTCAGTTTACCTTTATCGCCAGTTATTTCTATTAAATCAGAATTATTTTCCGGTGAGGAACTAAAACACCATATGCCTGTAGCAGCAATATCCTTCGCGAACAGGAATGATGCTGAAATAAAATCCTCGGCATCGTAAAGGCCAGCCTGGTTAAGAACAAGTGATGAAACCTTCATTACAGGCCCCAGCAGGAAATCGAGATAGTCAAGCTGGTGTGAAGCCAGATCGAAGAAATGTCCTCCTCCGGATATCTCAGGTTGTACTCTCCATGATAGTTTTCCTGTCAGTTCTTCAGGAGTCGGTGATTTGAAACATTTTATGAAAACATGTCTGACGTTGCCAATGGCGCCATTGCTGATAAGTTCCTTTACCAGCAGGAAACCCGGAAGAGCTCTTCTGTAGTAAGCAACAAATACAGGTACTCTGTATTTCTCAGACGCTTCAATGATCTTCAGGCATTCGGCATGATTGACTGCCATCGGTTTTTCAACATATACAGGTTTTCCGGCTTCTATCGATCTGATCGCATATTCAGCATGACTTCCGGGAGGTGTTGCAACATAAATTGCATTAATATCCGGATCGTTTATAAGAGCTCCGGCATCGTTGTAGAATTTTGGTACCCCGTGTCTCCGCGCATAATCCTCCGCAAGTTTTATGTCTCTCCTCATTACAGCAATAAGTCTGGATCCGCCGACTTTGTTGAATGCAGGTCCGCTTTTTGCCTCAGTGACATTTCCACATCCGATGATGCCCCAATTGATCATTCCGGCAGATTTTCAGTTATTTCAACCTTTCCCTTGAACTCCATAACCCTGTCGCCGGATTTGATATATAGAAAATCTCCTGTCCGTCGGATAGTGTATTGAATCCTTCTTTCAGTTTTCCGGGATCGTATTTTTTTATTGTTTCATTAAGATCGGCATATTTAAAATTGACAGATTCTATCTGTTCCTGTGTCAGATTTCCCGGACAATATGTGACTGAAAATCTTCCTTCCGTACTTCCGTGAATCAGGTGGGCTGCCGCACTGAGGTTCTGCTTCAGCTCTTCGTTCTGCCTGAGGGCTTCCAGTGTTGCCGGTGTACCTCTGTATCCGTATTTCCTGATCAGCCTGTCTATTTCTTTATCTTCACCGAATTCTTTTAGTCCGGGTGCCAGAACAATCAGTTCACCGTCATCGGCCATCGCCATCCTGGTTCTGTAAATGCTTTTATTTCCCAGCCAGGTGCTTTTAAATTCAGACGGATCGAGATAAACGACAACCTTCCTGAGAGGTTTTTCAAAGACGGTGAAGTTCACCTTGAGGGAAAGTGAAGCAGCCAGGGTAAATACATCCGGGTCATCGCCTATGAAGAGACCTCTTATGACAAGCTTCCCGGAATCATCGCGACCTACCACTGTATGAATATATACAACGGGAAGATGTTTAATAAAATGTTCGGAAGCATAATTCAGCATCCTTCTCACCGGGTTGTCGGCTTTGCCCAGAATTCTTTCGATTCCATGAACAGCGCCGACAAAATGACTTTTGTTGATACCTTCAGGACCGCCTGTTCCAACGAACAGGTTTTTATTATAGTTTGCCATGCCTATGACCTCATGAGGAACAACCTGTCCGACTGATAATATAAGATCATGGCCGCCGCTGAATACAAGTTTGTTAAGCTGTGCAGGCCAGGAATAGTCAAGTGCACCACCTGTGATCTCTGAAATATATTCTCCCGGGACAGTTCCCACAGTGACAACATCTTTTCTCCAGTTATGTATCCTGAAGAGTTCTCCGGGTATACCCGGGAACATTTCATCGATCTGCTCGCCGGTCATTGGCTCATGTGTCCCAAGTGCAGGAAGTATATCCTTCAGATCTGTCTTATAATATTTATACAGAAGAGACGTAATTTCTCCTGCTCTTGAATGGAACCTTGTACAGTCGGGTGGTATGACCAACACCTTTTTCCTTGATCCCAGCTTGTCCAAAGCTGTGTAAAGCCCCTTCTCAAGCTCATTCTGTCCAATAACAGTATTTTCCGAACCTTCCTGGTAGTAAATCATCTCTTTTATTTATTCAAACTACTAACTAACCTCATTTGCACCGTCATTGCGAGCGAAGCGAAGCAATCCGTCCCGAGTAACACTCTACACCCCGCTGAAAGCGCTGAACCCCTTATCTACCGGTATAACTACTCCGGTAACAGCCTTAGAAAGATCCGACGCCAGATACAGCAGTGTACCTGTCAGCTCTTCCGGAACACAATATGCTTCCATCGGAGTGCTGTTCAGCACCTTTCTTCCCCTTGGTGTCGGACCACCGGTTTTCTCATCCACCATGAGGAACCTGTTCTGGTTCGTCAGCAGGAAGCCTGGTGCAATCGCGTTGACCCTTATGCCAACCTTTGCAAAATGTACTGAAAGCCAGAGTGTGAAATTATTCACAGCCGATTTGGCTGCAGAATATGCTACAACCTTTGTAAGCGGCCGGTAAGAGTTCATCGAAGAGATATTTATGATAACACCAGATCTCTTTTTGACCATATCGGCGGCAAAAACCATTGAAGGAAGAAGAGTTCCTTTAAAATTAAGGTCAAATACTTTGTCGAAACCTTCTGTCTGAAGTCCGAAAAATGTGTCTTCGGGATTCTCATTTCCTTCCATCTTTTCGACTTTGGTCGTTGCCGAGGGTGAATTTCCTCCGGCACCGTTAACCAGTATATCTATTTCTCCGAATTTCTCGTGGATCTCTTTCCTGGCAGCTTCCAGAGAGGCTTTGTCAAGAACACTTGCTGATATTCCGATACACGGTGTTTTGAATTCCTTTTCTATATCAGCAGCAACTTTCAATGCAGCTTCCTTGTTCAGGTCGAGGACAACTGTTTTTACACCCTGTGCTGCAAGCGATTTGGCCATCTCGGAGCAGATAACACCTGCACCACCGGTTACAACTGCCACTTTATTCTTTATATTTAATTCATTCATATCTGTTATTAATTAAAAAGTTAATTATGTTTCGTTTAATGTAATCCTTTGCGCTCTCTGCGATGTACTTTGTGCTCTTTGCGGTATGCTTTTTATTTCCCGAATCCAAAATACTCCTTTGCATTCTTATAAGAAATACCTTCAATAATGGGTTTTAGTAATTCCTCTTCATCAGGAATCGAACCTTTTTCAACTTCTTCTCCTATAAAATTACAGACCACCCTTCTGAAATATTCGTGTCTCGGATAGGAGAGGAAGCTCCTGGAATCAGTTACCATACCTATAAACCTTCTCATTAATCCAAGTGCTGCCAGATCCTTAATGTGTTTTTCCATTCCTGTTTTCTGATCGAGGAACCACCATGCAGCACCGTACTGTACCTTTACAGCTGTTGAGCCGTCGTTGAAATTGCCGGCCATTGTTATCAGCATCTCATTGTCAGCAGGATTGAGATTATAAAGGATTGTTTTACCAAGCTGTTCAGTGTCGTCCAGACTGTTAAGGAACCTTGACATCCTGAAGGCATCCTGGGGTGCCCCTATTGAATCCCATCCTGTATCAGGGCCCAGTAACCTGAATGCTCTTGAATTATTGTTGCGAAGAGCGCCGACATGAAACTGTTGTGTCCAGCCCCGCTTGTGATTCATCCTGCACAGCTCAGTCATGGCAGCTGTCCTGTATTTTTCAGATTCCTCCTCTGACAGATACTCTCCTTTCAGAAGCTTTTTGAATATTTTATCGGCCTCAGCTCCCGTAAACTGCGTAAAATAAAACCTGTCAAGTCCGTGATCAGATAACCTTCCGCCCATCTGATGAAAGAAATTGTGTTTCTCATCAAGGACTTCAATAAGGGTTGTGAAATCTTTAATTTCCCTGTTGGCTGATTTTCCGAGCTTTTCAATGTAGGCAATGAATTTGGCAGGATCTTCTGTCTTTACTACATTGTCGGGTCTGAATGTCGGAAGTATAAGAATTTCAAAAGCCCCTTTAAGCTTTTTATGATACTCAAGTGAATCTGCAGGATCGTCGGTAGTACATATGACTTCAGCCTTGAATTTCTTCAACAGCGATCTGATACTGAATTCTTTTGATCTCAGCATTGAACTGGCTTTTTCATAAATGGCATCAGCTGTGGAAGGAGAGAGCAGATCATAAATGCCAAAATACCTGGCCAGTTCAAGGTGGGTCCAGTGGTACAATGGATTACCAGCAGTTGCCGGTACTGTCTCGGCCCATTTCCTGAATTTCTCAGGATCGGATACCTTCCCCGTGCAGTATTTTTCATCAATACCATTGGTCCTCATGGCGCGCCATTTATAGTGGTCACCCTCGAGCCACGCCTGTGTGAGGTTGTCAAACTGCCTGTCATCAGCAATCATTGCCGGTGATAAATGACAGTGAAAATCAATTATCGGCTGAGCGGCTGAATATTGATGATATAATCTTGAAGCAGTTTTATTTGTCAGCAGAAAATCATCATGAATAAATCTCTTCATCTGGAAATATCTTTAAATTAAAATTTGCCTGAAAGACGGCTAAAAAATACGTAGTCTGATAAGACGTCGAAAAATAGGAATAACAATTCAATCTTCCAAAAAACAATTCATAAGAGATGTTAAATATTAATTCAGGCTGGTAACAGGTTTTCACGTTGCATGTTGCATGTTGCAGGTTGCAAACCACTATTGAAGTAATAATCTTTTTCCGGGATTCTCCTGATTAAATGAACAGGATTTTAATTTTATTCTCGGACAAAGATTGTATTTTTGTTTTGTATGATTTTCAGATGTTTTATTCATAATTATTTTAATATTTCAATCACATTTAAATATCTAATTATTATATCATGAAGACAGAAATCCGATATGCAGGACATCCGGCGGATGTCAAAAACTATGACACAACAAGGTTGAGAAAAGAATTCCTTATTGAAAAGATCTTCATTCCTGATGAGATCACTCTTGTTTATTCAATGTATGACAGGTATATAGTCGGTGGTGCAATGCCGGCAACCTTAGCCCTGAAACTCGAAACTATTGATGATCTTAAAGCTCCGAATTTCCTTGACAGGAGGGAGATGGGAATAATAAATGTTGGCGGACCGGCGATTATTGAAACAGCCAGCGGGAACTTTGAGCTGGATTATAAGGAGGCGCTATATCTTGGGAAAGAGACCAGAGACGTGGTATTCAAGTCGAAGGATCCGAAGAATCCGGCTAAATTATATATTAATTCAGCACCCGCGCATCATGCATATCCATCAAAGAAAGTAACAAAGAAAGATGCCGAGATCGTTGTTACAGGAAGTGCAGCGGAATCAAATCACAGGTCAATAATCAAGCTGCTTGTTAATAGTGTATTACCTACATGCCAGCTTCAGATGGGTATGACAGAGTTTGCTCCGGGAAGTGTCTGGAATACAATGCCTGTCCATACTCATAACAGAAGAATGGAAGCCTATTTTTATTTTGAGGTTCCTGAGAAACAGGCAATATGCCATTTTATGGGTGATCCTGATGAAACAAGACATATCTGGATGGTAAATGACCAGGCAGTGTTGTCGCCCTCATGGAGCATTCACAGTGCCGCCGGTACATCAGGTTATACATTTATATGGGGAATGGCAGGTGAAAACCTCGATTACGGCGATAAGGACGAACGTTATCCGGATACATTGAAATAGCAGAGCAGGGTGCGGGGTGCGGGGAGCAAGGACTATCCGCAACCAGTACCGGCAACCAGAAACATTATTATAAATAATTACTTAACAATGATGAAGGAACTTTTTGATCTGACCGGTAAGGTAGCCCTTGTAACGGGCGGAACACATGGGATTGGTCTTGCTATCGGCCTGCTTCTCGGGAAGGCCGGAGCAAAGATCTGTGTAAATGACATTCAGGACGAAAAGCTTGCGGCCTGTAAGGAAGCATTCAGGAAAGAGGGACTTAATGTTTACACCCTTAAATTCAATGTTACTGATGAAGCCGATGTCGACAGGGGTATATCAGACATTGAAAAAAACGTGGGATCCGTCGATATCCTTGTGAATAATGCGGGAATAATAAAACGTATCCCCATCCTGAACATGGCCATAGCTGATTACAAGCAGGTAATTGATGTTGATCTTGTGGCACCTTTCATTGTATCAAAACGGGTTGTCCCCAAAATGATAGAAAAGAGAGCCGGGAAAATAATCAACATGTGTTCCATGATGAGTGTTTACGGACGTAATACCGTCTCTGCCTATGCCTCGGCAAAGGGTGGATTAAAGCTGCTGACACAAAACATGACATGTGAATGGGCAAAATATAATATTCAGATTAACGGCATCGGTCCGGGATATATCGTAACGGCTCAGACGGGACCTATCCGTGAGAACGGACATCCCTTTAATGATCTGGTTATGACTAGAACTCCTGCAGGAAGATGGGGTCAGCCGGAAGATGTGGCCAATGCTGCACTTTTCCTGGCCTCAAAGGCAAGTGATTTCGTTAACGGACATATTCTTTATGTCGATGGCGGGATACTTGCCAACTTCGGTTATGTAAAAGGTGAAAATGAACCCTGAAACCCTGAAACCCTGAAACCCTGAAACCCTGAAACCCTGAAACTTATCAATTAACAATCTGTCATGAATAACAAAACCAACTTTTCCCGTCGCCAATTTGTAAAACAGAATGCCATTGCCGGCGTCGGAGCTGCTGTGGCAATGAGTGTGGCTCCAACCATGCTTGCAAATTGTTCCACTGATACCGGAACTCCGGCAATACTCGGTGGTACAAAAATAAGAACTAAAGAGTGGCCTCTCTGGCCGTTATGGGACCCTGCATCTGATGAAGAACAGGTAATAAAGGTACTCAGAAGTGGTGTCTGGTCACGCGCCGGACTTGTTACCGAATTTGAAAAGAAATGGGCTGAGACAATAGGTTCAAAACGCTGCCTGGCAGTTGTAAATGGTACAAATGCCCTGATCACTGCTCTCGTCCAGGCCGGTATAGGAGGAGGAGATGAGGTGATTATTCCTCCTTATACATTCATAGCTACAGCAATAGCAGTTCTGCAGACAGGAGCGATGCCCGTATTCGTTGATACTGATCCATCAACTTTCCAGATCGATCCGGCTAAGATTGAAGCTAAAATTACCCCGAGGACAAAAGCAATTCTGCCGGTACATATCCTGGGATTACCTGCAGATATGATAAAGATAATGGCAATAGCCGAAAAACATAACCTTGTTGTTATTGAAGATGCCTGTCAGGCCTGGCTTGCCGAGATCGACAATAAAAAAGTGGGTACTTTCGGAAAGGCCGGCTGCTTCAGCTTCCAGAACTCGAAGAACATTCCGATAGGTGAAGCCGGTGCTATTGTAAGCGATGATGATGAATATATGGACAGATGCTATTCATATCACAATTACGGGAATCCGTATGGCTCAATGGTCGGCACTGTAAGCTCCGGTACGATAATGGCAGGTACAAAACTGAGAATTACAGAATATCAGGCAGCTATCGGACTTGCACAATTAAAACGTCTCGAAGAGCAAACAGAAAAAAGGAACGTTAATGCAGCTTACCTCAGATCGCAACTGAAAAAAATTCCTGGTATACTCCCTTATGATTTTGTCCCGAAAGTGACAAGAGCAGCTTTCCACCTCTTCCCCTTCCGCTATAAAAAAGAAAAATTCAGCGGGCTTACCCGGGCTCAGTTCATGAAAGCTCTTGATGCTGAAGGAATCCCTTCAATGAGTGGTTATACTCCGCTTAACAAGATGCCATACCTGAAAAATGTAATGGAAACCAAGAATTTTAAACTGATGTATCCTCCGGAAATGCTTGATTATAATAAGTATATGGAAAGAAACCAGTGTCCGGTGAACGATCAGGTCTGTGAGGAAACCGTTTGGCTGTTCCATAACATTCTTATTGGGGAAAAAGAAGATATGAATGATATTGCAACAGCCATCGAAAGGATCTCCAGAAATGCTGACAAACTGCTGAACATATAGACATACCTTTAATTATTTACCATAATGATAAGAACTATTCTGATTGCACTTATTTCTATGACCATCATGGCAGGCTGCCGGCAGACACAGGTACAAAAGGTAGCAGAATCGACTCCGGTATCCACACCCGATGCAAAGATCACAGCGACAATTTATGACTCTGGATTTGAATATTCGCATGATACTTATAACGGATTATCTTCAGCAAGTGACGGGAAAATTTACTATGTTCTCTGTTCGGAAAGAATGGATGTTGCGGGTCAGTTTTATTGTTATGATCCTGTTACGGGGAAAATAGAGCATCTCGGGGATCTGACGGAATTATGTGGTGAAAAGGATAAGAAGGTGGTAGCACAGGGTAAAAGCCATGTTAATTTCTGTGAAATGAAAGGTAAGTTATATTTTTCGACACATCTTGGCTATTACAGCATCATTGACGGGATGGAAAAGCCGGGATTGCCGAAAGACGGGTATGGCCCTTACCGCGGAGGACATCTGCTTGCCTTCGATATGAAAACACGTAAGACTGAAGATCTTGGAATTCCACCCGACAAGGGAGGGATACTAACAATGAACATGGATACTGTCAGAGGTCTGATCTATGGATTGACATGGCCGGCAGGCAATCTTTTCAGGTTCAGTGTCGGGACAGGAAAAATGGAAGATCTTGGCCCCTTCACAGGCAAAGGTGAGAACGGGAAAGGAAAGGATTTTCGTGTTATCTGCCGTTCAATAGCTGTAAACCAGGAAGACGGAACGATATATCTTACAAATGCGGAAGGAGATATTAAGCAATTAAGGCTTGGTCAGAAGCAGGTCGAAACGATTGAGGGTGAAGATATGAGGAAAGATTACTTCGGCACCTATGATATCTTTACATCCGGAAGTATGGCATATAACTGGCGCCAGGTTTTCTGGTATACTCCCGAAAAGAAAGTCTATGGAGTTCATGGAAATTCAGGCTATCTTTTCAGTTTCGATCCGTCGGTACCAAGGCTTGAAGTTCTCGAAAGGCTGACCTCCATTCCCTCTAAGCTTACAGGAATGGGAGATCAGTTCAGCTATGGCTACCTGGGCTTTAAACTGGGCCCGGACGGACATACAATATATTATCTGACAGGTGCACCTATATATATTGATGGCAAACGGGTGAAAGGAGCGGCAACAACTGCCAAGGGCGAAGCAAAGGGTCTGGAAGATCTGCATCTTATTACCTATGATCTGAAAACCAGACAGTACCTTGACCATGGCGCTGTTTTCTATCCCGACGGAGAAAGACCGCTTTATGTGAATTCAATTGCGATCGGTAAAGACGGGACTGTTTACAGTATGGGAAGAGTTACAAGGAACGGCAGGGTAGT
>JAKQPD010000252.1 GCA_029564935.1 Bacteroidota bacterium | reverse complement strand
TCGAACTTTGACTTCGGTTTTTAATCAATCCTGTTTACCGCTTGAAGTTCTTGTTTTATGTCAGGCGGATCAGCCAGTTCCTGAATTTGATTGTTGCTCTCTTCCACTGGAGATAATTCCGGAGGCAGGTAATTTCAGCCGAACGTTGAATAGAGCGGTGCAATCAGCAAAGGGTAAATATATTTTATCAATTGATAATTCGGTTGCCGAAGTCATACTGAAACATTCGTTCCTTGATGTTGCCTCCCTAATAGCTGAAAAATATCCTGATTTGGGGATGTTATATAGTGACTACGATTTAGTTAATAATGAGGTAATTCAGGAAATCCGACTTCTGAAACATCATCCCGGTCGTTTACGTGATAATCAGGATTATGGCAAGGTGTTCCTGTTCACTAAAGGGGCTTTGGAAGCAGTTGGCGGTTTTGATCAGTCATTGAAATACAACGCCTTATATGACATTCGTCTAAAGTTATCGGAAAAATATAAATTGGTTCACATTGCCAATAAAATAGACGGCTCGCTTTATCGAGTGGTTTCCGGCGGAGTTAAACATAATGTTTTTGATTATTTGTTGGTGAGCAAAGAAGCCCAGCTGGAAGCCGAAGTAGTTTTAACTAATCATTTGAAGAGAATCGGAGCTTATCTCGCACCTGATCAAGATTATTGCCTGCGGCCGGATCTAAACGAAAAATACGACTACATCGCTTCGGTAATAATTCCGGTTTATCATCGGCCGGAATTTATCGGTAATGCGCTGAATTCGGTCTTCAGCCAGAGCATCAAAGACCTTGAAATTATCGTCGTTGTAAATGGAGGCATTCTTGATCCGACGGTTACTGAAGTCCGGCGCTATATGGCGGGTGGAGACCGCTATGATACTCAGCAACCGCCGGTTAGACTGATCGTAGCGGATATTAACAATATTGGACTATCGTTGAATCTTGGTGTAAAAATTGCCCGCGGTCGCTACTACGTCCAGCTTGATTCTGATGATCGTTTAAAATCAGATGCGATTGAGAAAATTGTAGCTGTCTTCAATTCTGATGAAAGAATCGGAATGGTTATCGGTTCGTACGAAGTCTGGGAA
>JAKQPD010000271.1 GCA_029564935.1 Bacteroidota bacterium | reverse complement strand
TTTTGTTTTTCTTTCCTGTCAGATACTCTTTCCGGAGTGCCGCCGGCGGAACAACCAGGTAGTATGGCAGAAAAAGCAAGCGCTCCCGATGTACCAATAAAACCTCTTCGTTTCATCCCTGATATAATTTTTATAGGGTTGTATGGAACCGTACATGATTGAACGTGAATTGGGTTCATAATTTTCCCTGTTCAGGATCAATCATGTGAATTCCATTTGTTTATTTATATATACTTCATTGTCGGTCTGTAATTTATAAAGTCAACTCTTTTTGTAAATTGCCAATCATGTAAGTCTCATTCTCTTTTCATTGTTTATGCCTTGTTTAATGCCACCCCGGAGAGGTTAATTCTTTGCCAATACAAATTTTCGTGATTCATGACTTTCAGAGGTTTCAATCAGAAAGTGATAAACTCCGTCAGCAAGGCCGGTAACGTCAAAATCTTCAGAATAGGAGCCCGGTGGCTGATAGGGATAATTGATCCTGTCAATCAGGGCGCCGTAATTGTCAAACAGTCGTATAATAACATTCGTGTTTCCTGTAATCTTGTAGTTGATGGTGATTTTTGATGAAGCCGGGTTTGGGTAAATCTTGTCAATAATACCGGTCTTTTCATTTCCGGCAACCGGTTTACCTGTTCCCGTAGTCAGCTTGTTACAGGTAAACACCACTTCGCGGGTGTCACCTTTTTTCAATGGATCAAGCCCTTTATGCCAGATATACAGCAGAACGAAGTTTTCTTCTACGACCGCAGTAATGGCATCGGTTGACAGTATGTCTATGCCGGTTGCAGTGAAGGGGAGGATCATCGCGGGATGCCTGTTGCCCCATTTTCCATTGGTTCCCGGTTCGCCGTCATCGTTCATGGTCACACGGTATTTTACAGTATCCTTCAAAGGACCGTGAGTGATGATCAGTTCATTTGTGACAAGCGGCTGCCGGTATTGACCTTCATGGCTCATTTTAAAGATCTTCCCCGGGTCACCATAGAAAGCAGATCCGTTCAGATCAATAGGTGAAACTCCCGGAGTGTTGTTGAGGAGATCAAACTGAAGGGCAATATTTGAGAGAAACCATGATTCAGACCAGGTGTTTTCCCTTGACATTCTGTAGTAGTAAGCTCTGGTACCGCCATGCTGATATGAATTGGCTGTCTCATCAATCACGTATCCGGTATAGGCAAACGCGCCGCCTTTATTCATCCAGGAAGGCGCCATGCAGCCATCATTCAGTATCTGACCGATGTTACAGTTGCCAAGGCCAAAGTATATTTTGGGATTGGCAGAACTGATCGGGTGATAGGTGCCGGCCGCTGACGCACCTGTCAGGAGATGGCTCCCGGACCTGAACAAACCTTCCGGGCTTTTGGTGGGATAATGAAGTTGCCACAGGTTATAGTTACCGTGCCCGCTGGTTATAAATATATCAACAGGAGCATTGTCAAGAGAGTCAATCCCGGAATTAATCATTGAAACGAGCCATGATGTACGGTCAGTTGGCGCGGAAGTATATGACCTTACAAGGATTGAATCAGGGTGTTTGACATAAAAAAGCCCTGAGGTTGCCTCATGGGTACTCAGCCCCTGGGTGTAGTACTCAAGGTCACTGCTGACAGTCCCGCTGAGGAGTGTTCTGGTAAAATGCGTGACCGTGTCTGCAGCAATCCTGTAGGCATCTTCCGGATATCCCGTAAGAACGCTCCAGATAACATCGGTATATGGATCATCATCGAGTGACCGGGTAAAGGGATGAAGCGTACCTGATATAAATGAAGGCAATGCCGTGCTCATGTCACAGACGAAGCAGATATGAGTAGGGCGATAGGAAATGATCGCACCCTTCACTTCAGATAAAGAGGATTCCCAGGTGAAGAGGCGCCCTTTATAAGATGATGAAAGAGTATCACAAACCTGCTTCCACCTGGTTATATTCCAGGTGCCCCGCTTAATCACAATTGCATAGCGCATGTCAGGTAATGGCTTCGACTGACTGAAACAGGTGTTGCAGAAGAGGAAGACAGATAAAAGAGAGAAAAGAATTACCCCCCTTCCTGATTCTGTTATTCTACCACTGTCATATCTGCCTGTTTTCATTTCAAATACTTCTCAGACTGTTTAATACTGTCAACTCTCTGGTTCAATGCCAAAGGCACTGAAATCATTACCCTCAACCCTGACAGGGATTGACCGGTATTCTGATCCGGTTTTTTCTGAAAGCACTTCACCTGACTTCAGATCAATGAGCTTATACTTTATGCCGGGCTCCAGAAGCAGGGGTTTAATAACCAGGTCAACCGGCCTGGAGTTATAGTTGGCTGCTGAAATGGTAAACGATGATTGCCCGCCATTCATTGAAATATCCATGTTTCCTACGGCTCCGTAAACATCAAAGGGTCTGTAAACATCACGGCAGGCAAGGGCTTCATCAAGTATATCCCTGATCAGGTCAGGACAGATACTCACTGCATTCCGGGCGCTCATTGTCACAACGTATGTCTTTCCTTCACCATATTTATTGGTGAATACAGATGCAGTTCCATCAGGAAAACCGGCTATCATGTTTTCTTTTTCAGGAATCCATGCAGTTGACACAATGGGGCCAAATGACCATGACTGGCCTTTATATGTCCTGGTACCTGGTTTTAAGACAGTTATCTTATTGTAATACCGTGATGACTGAACAGGTACGCTCTCCCTGGCACCCCATAGTTTTTCGCGGTCAAACCGGTCGCCATAGGGTATCCGCGGACCAAATGCAATAACCACCCCTCCCCTGCTGACAAAACCTTCAATCATCTCACTGTCAGTTTCCTGCATGCCGGAAATGTCAGGAAGGATTACAACATATCTGTTATTTAACAGGAAGTCAGCCTGTACAGGGTTTTTATTAAAAGGGTAGAAGGGAAGTATCTCTTCTCCCTTTTTCGGGACAAAGGGTATTATATCATAGCTGACACCCAGCTGTCTGAAAGCGTCAAGTGCAGGAGTGATGCAATTCTGCCACCTCTCAATGCACCAGTCTGCATAAGGTATGTAAACGGCCAGACGGGAGGGCTCCGTTGATGTTGTTTCCCTGATGAGGTTAAAGGCCTTTAACCCATCTTTTATTGCCTGTACGGCCGTTGCTGTCTCTTCAGGCAGCTTCGCCTGGTTGAAGAATATGCATGAGAAGTAGCTAAAGAATGAAGTACCATCGGGGCCGTACGCTGAAGCAACAGAGGGGAACTGGTTAAAGATATTATCATAACCGGCAAGATATGAATCACCAATCTTGTTTTCATGATAGCCCATGAACTCAACGTGTGACAGTGTTATCTTATCGGTGATCCGGGTTGCTCCAGAAGAAAGTGAAGTAATATCCCTGACCCTGCAGTTGGGATACATCTGGCGGTTATCAGAGCGGTAGGATGTCATTATTGGCGCCTGATAATTCACGATATCAAGGTCTTCAATCATTGCAAGATAACCTGCAAGCAACGGATCATCAATATTT
>JAKQPD010000224.1 GCA_029564935.1 Bacteroidota bacterium | reverse complement strand
TTAATGAATATGTCCGCCAGCAGATAAGCTCTTTCAACAGGTTGTATAATTATCAGCTGGAACGATCATATCATTCAGCCGGGCTAAGGATTGAAACGGACCTTTTGTATGGCAGGCTTACCCCCTCTGTTTTCACTCAGTATAATTTCACTTCCCATGATTTTTTACTGATGCCGGAACTGAAATATAAACCCACTGACGGCCTGACAATAGTCGCCGGGGGCGATTTTTACTCCGGCAGGAAGGGTTCCATTTATGACCTCATAAACGAATTCATGAATTGCATAAGGATTTCACTAAGAGTTGATTTCTGAGATTATGACCGATTTTATTATTAAATATCGACGTGCAATTATTATTATATGCTTTCTCCTGGGAATAGCATTCGGTTCACTAATCCCGTTTTCGGAAACTGACCCTGAAATGCGGAATTATGTCCCTGCATCACTGGACTCAAGGATCAACACAGACCTCATTGAAAATGAATTCGGTATTCAGGATATTGTCATGCTGCTGTTTACCGATACATCCGTCCTTACAACACAAAACCTCCAGCGAATCAAAGATATCGACCGGGATATTTCAAAACTTACAGGTGTTTCCAGCCGGATATCTCCTTTCACTGTCCGGACAATAACGAGTTCAGAAGGGATGATGACAGCTGACCCCCTTATCAGAAGGATTCCTGCTGATTCAGCCGGATTCCGGAAGCTGAAAAATGACATTCTTAATAACCGGTTCGCACGGGATATTGTCATTTCTTCTGATATGACATCGGCATCTGTTACTGTAACTATAAATAAAGCAGAAAAGGAAAAGATAACACTGCAGCGAATCGACTCCGTCCTTGCTGTGCATCCCGGGAAGGCCAGGGTTCTTACCGGTGGACTGCCTTATATCCGGCAGCATATCCTGAAGGATATCAACCGTGAAGCTATGCTGATTTTACCGCTTGCCTTGCTGTTTATGCTTCTTGTGCTGAAATTTAACCTTCGGGAATGGCGGTCAGTTCTTATGCCTTTCACGGTTGTTCTTCTGTCAACAGCAATCTGTATGGGTATGGTGCCTCTGATAGGATGGAAGATGTCAATAATTATACTGCTGGCTCCGGTAATACTGATCTCTGTTGCAAATAATTATGGTATTTATCTTGTTGCCAGGTTTCAGGAAATCCGACGTTCGGGAAGGCATGATTCCATAAAAAGTATTATCCGGGAACTTACCGGTTCACTGAACAAACCAATAATATTCAGCGGTCTTACAACGATCGCAGGGATACTCGGATTGATGGCTCATTCAATTATTCCGGCAAGGTATGTCGGAGCTATTGCAGCTACCGGGGTCACTGCAGCTCTTGTCATGAGCCTGTTGCTTATCCCTGCACTCATTTATTTCCAGGGAAATAAAATCAGGAAAAACTCAGTCCCTGAACAGGCAGGATATCCCTTGTTCGACAGGTTAATCTCATGGCTTGCAAATAAAGTTATCAGATATCCGGGGAAGATAATTGCGGGAGCTGTCATTATCACCATCCTGTCGGGATTGGGAATGCTTTTATTGAAAATTGAAACCAACCAGGAGAAATACTTTCCTAAAAAACATCCGATAAGGCAGGCTTCTGCGGTCATTAACAGGGAATTCGGAGGGTCACAGACAATGTCTGTAATGATTGAGGGGGATATTAAGGATCCTGCGGTCATGAAGAGAATTGACAGGATGACTTCAGGACTGGAAAAAACGGAAGGTGTGGGTGGTGTCTTCTCAATATCACAGGCAGTGAGGGAAATGAGCAAGGCTATTTATAGTCCTGATGAGCAGTTTTATGATGAGATCCCTGAGACAAGGGATGGTATAGCTCAGATGTTTGAACTTTATAATATGAGCGGAAGCCCCGACGATTTCAGTCAGCTGATGAATCTTGAAAACACAAAGGCCCATATTCTCATACGGCTTTCAAATCCTGAGAACAGTGTGATAAAAGATGTAAATTCAAAGCTCAGGGCTTTTTCTGCACAGATCCCTGCGAAGACAACTATCGGTGGTTATGCATTGATAATGGCTGACTTTGCTTTATCAATAATTAAAGGACAGATCTATTCGCTTCTTTTTGCCCTGGTGACAGTCTTCCTTCTGCTTGCTGTTATATTCAGATCATTCCGGGGCGGACTGACCGGTACAATTCCACTGGCAGCTTCGATAATTATAGTTTTCGGGTTCATGGGTATTACCGGTATCGCGATTGACAGCGCTACCGCTTTGCTGTCATCAGTAATGATAGGCGTTGGAGTCGATTTTACAATACAATATATATGGTGCTTTAATATTCAGGCACGTATGGGATTGTCTTATGAGGATTCCACAAAAGCGGCTTTGAGAACAATGGGCCGGAGTATCATAATCAATGCTTTCAGCGTTATGGCAGGCTTTTCAGTGCTGATGTTCTCAGGTTTCACATCTCTCAGATACTTTGGATACCTGGTCCTTATTTCAATCAGCTCCTGCCTTCTTGGCGCTGTAATATTGATCCCGACAATAATAATGAAGTACAGGCCGGCCTTCGCTGTAAATAATATGAGTAAACCAAAAAACAATAAAAATGAGAAACATAGTAGTACCGTTGACATTCCTGCTGCTACCGTTTTTGCAGCTGAAGTCCCAACAGCCGGATGCCGGTCAGATCATGGCGAAAAGCCGTGACCTAAGCCTTATACCATCCATGAGTGCCACAATTAATCTGACAATAACAGAAAAAAACGGTTCCATTCGTAACCGGACAATCACAATGACGTCGAAAAGTTTTTCTGACGGGCTTGAAAAGAGATTTATCAGGATTATCGAACCGGCTGAAGTAAGAGGTACATCAATGCTGGTGGTAGATAATAAAGATCAGGCTGATGAAATGTGGATATACCTTCCGGCTCTGAAAAAAACACGCCGGATAGTATCATCTGAAAAAGGGAAGAGCTTTATGAGCTCTGAATTTACAAATGCCGACATGAGCTCTCCTCCCCTTTCCGATTTTAGTAACAGGCATCTTGCGAATTCAGGATCAGACAATCTCTGGATCATTGAAAGTATTCCGAAGGACGAGGATATAGCCGATCAGTATGGGTATTCGCGAAAGGTGACCTGGCTTGATAAGGAAAGCAACCAGGTACGGAAGATGGAATTCTATAATTTTGATAATGAACTTTTTAAGACAATTGAAATTAAAAGTGTCTATCCTTTCCCGGACGGTAAATATATGATCAGGAATATGATAGCCAGTAATGTAATCACTGAGAGAAAATCCGAGATCAATTTTACCACTATCAACAAAAAAGTGAAGGTGGAGGATTCGTTTTTCAGTCTGCAGAATCTGGAAAGATAGTCAGAAGACCGAAGTCAGAAGACCGAAGTCAGAAGGCCGAAGTCAGAAGGCCGAAGAACGAAGATCAAAGTTTTCTTTCTTCCGACTTCTGTCTTCCGACTTCCGTCTTTCTTTATGGCCTTATAATCGTCCCATCCCCTTTTCTGAGTGTCCAGTTCGATTTTGTTCCGATAGGATATTTGGCAGCTTCCTTCTCGTTGATATCGACGCCGAGTCCGGGCGCTTCATTTATGTACATATAGCCGTTCTTATATGTCTGGCAGCCCGGAAATACTGCCTGGGCCCTCTCGTTCCAGAAATGTGATTCCTGGATACCGAAGTTCCATACTGCGAGATCTATATGTGCATTTGCAGCATGTCCGACAGGTGATACATCTCCCGGACCGTGCCATGCTGTCCGTACATTGAACCATTCACCGAGCCTTGCAATTTTCATGGCAGGAGTTATTCCTCCGATCTGTGATAGATGGACTCTAATAAAATCGAATAACTGATCAACCATATAGTCCCTGAACTCGTTGATATTATTGAAGAGTTCGCCCATGGCTATCGGCACGGTGGTCTGGTTTCTGAGGTGCCTGAACCATCCCATATTTTCGGGTGAAAAAGGATCTTCAATGAAATAAGGTCTGTAAGGTTCAAGCCGCTTGATCATATTGATGGCATCTACCGGTTCTACCCGTTCATGGATATCGTGTAAAAGTTCAACATCCTCACCACATTTTTTCCTGATATATTCGAACATTTCAGGGACTCTTTTCAGGTATGTCTGCTGGTCCATATACATATCTTCTGATCTGCCGAATCCTGCCTGTTTGAAATCGGGTTCTTTCGGCATAGTTCCTACACCGCCGTAGCCTCCCTGCTGGATCCTGACGTGTCTGAATCCCTGGTCCATGAACTGCTGGACCCTTTCAGCAAGGGCTTCGAATGTAGGTCCGCTGGCATGAGCATAACAGTCTACGGCAATTCTGCATTTTCCTCCCAGAAGCTGATATACAGGCATGTTTGCTCTCTTGCCTTTTATATCCCACAAAGCTTCATCAAGTCCGCTGAGGGCATTATTCAGAACCGGACCGTTACGCCAGTATGAACTCACATACGCAGCCTGCCACATGTCTTCAATATTATCGACATCCTTTCCGACACAGAAGTCGTTCAGATAGCTGTCGATTGCCGGAAGCACCGCTACGGCCCGCTGGGTGAAGGTGGCACATCCCAGACCGTAAAGTCCCGGTTCAGTCGTGTCTACTTTGACAACAATAAGATTTGATCCCTCCGGTGCAGTGGCAATGGATTTTACGCTTTTGATCTTTACCGGGGGCAAACCTTTGGCATACTGGGGAGTTATATGTTCCGCTGCCCTCGATTCTTTTGTGCCAAATAATCCCAGCAGACCGGCTGCCGAGCCTGCCGTCATAAGTTTCATTGCATCACGGCGGCTTAGTTCTTTCTGATTTTCAGTCTTCTTCATATTCAGGTTGTTTAAGTTTTTGGATTCATCCAGGCACCCTGTCTTTCAAAATTATCAGGAAGCCTGTATTTCTTTATATGGTCTTTCAGATTCTCCCCTTTTATTTCAATTCTGCTTAGGTCGCTGACCCCCATGTTCATTGCGGCACAATGATTCAGATATCCGATCCTTGCAAAGTCTATTCCCATCAGTTCAATCCCCACCCTGTCGGCAGCAAGCCAGTCACGGCTTGCAATACAGACTCTGTGATCAATCGGTGTGCCAAGCGTTGGTCCGTTACCTTCCATCCCTTCATAACCGTCAATTACAGCCAGATCAGGGTGCAGGCTCTGAGCGAGGTTAGCCATGTTAAAATTTACTGCATGAAAGCCATTGCCGTGTATCGCTCTCTTATGGCTTACGCTACCCTGTCTTGATTCTTTTGCTTTTTCCGGAGCAAAACTCAGATCTTCATTATACAGTGTAAAGCCTTTGTCTTTTATTGGCGAACCTAGGACAATATTCTTCAGGGACAGGGTTGCCCCTACTGTATTATGTGTTTTCATCCTTGCAACCGAAACTATATATGAATCAGGATCAAGGATTATTTTTGAAACCCTTATTGGTTGTGGCCTGAAATCCTTCTCGTTTACTACATACAATAATTCAAATGGTTCATCATCGAGATCAACCAGCTTTACGGGGTATTTTGATAAAAGTCTGAAATATCCATAGTTGTCAAATCCTTCCAGTGTCGGACAACTGGCTGATGATTCGGCTATTATGACATTATCTAGCTTCCTGATAGATTTCAGGAACTCAAGAATACCTTCAAGCGTTTCCACATGAGTACAGGCAAGTGGAACATAAATAAGGACATTATTAGGTTTAAGAACAACCCTGCGCTTACCTATTGCCCGGCGGATCTCATCGGAAAAAGGCCTGAGAGCCCTGAAAACCATGTCTGCACGATCATTACCAGTTGTAAGCGATACGGACGCAGCCGGATCGCCGGAATTATTAAATGAATTAAAAGCTTTCAGCGGATTGAAATATGTCAGAGCTGCTCCGCCGATAAGTGAAGTTCTGAGAAAATCCCGCCTGGTATAATTTGCCATAGGAATGGTTTAAATGAAAACGTAATAAAGTTAATACAAAAATTTATCTGACAGGCGATAATGTTTCCTAAATTTGCCACTAAAAGGTATGTTCAGATGATCAGGAATGAGGAAACAATATGCGCGCCGGCAACTTCAGGCGGAGGGGCAATAGCGGTTATAAGGATAAGCGGTCCGGATAGCATTCCGGTCTGTGACAGGATATTTTTTCCGTCAGACCGTAAGATAAGGTTCAGTGAACAAAAAGGATATACAATTGTGTTTGGTGAGATCCGCTCGGATGAAGAAATAATTGATGAGGTTCTGATAAGTGTCTTCAGGGCACCTCACTCCTACACCGGTGAGGATTCGGTTGAGATATCATGTCACGCTTCACCGTATATTCAGCAAAGAATAATTGAGTTACTGATCAGAGGTGGAGCAAGGGCGGCTAAACCGGGTGAATTTACACAAAGAGCTTTTTTTAATGGCAAGATGGATTTGTCACAGGCTGAAGCTGTTGCAGACCTTGTGGCTTCAGATTCCCGGATGGCTCACAGGATAGCAATAAATCAGCTACGCGGTTCATTTTCCGATGAAATAAGCATGCTGAGGGCTGATTTGTTGCATTTTGCATCATTAATTGAACTGGAACTCGACTTCGGGGAAGAGGATGTCGAATTCGCCGACAGAAGCAAGCTTGTTGAAATAGTTGATAAAGTGCTTAACATTTCGGAGAAGCTTGCATCATCTTTTAGTCTTGGGAATGCTGTGAAAGAAGGAGTTCCGGTTGTTATTGCAGGAAATCCGAATACAGGAAAGTCCACATTGCTGAACCTTTTGCTGAAAGAAGAAAAGGCAATAGTCTCCGAAATCCCCGGAACAACAAGAGATGCCATAGAAGATACTGTTGTTATTGACGGGATCAGGTTTCGTTTTACCGATACGGCCGGTTTAAGAGAAACCACGGATATTATTGAAAACCTGGGGATCAGGAAGACACATGAAAAGATAGAAAGCTCTTCGATCATCCTTCTTGTAGCTGATATCAATGAAGGAATAGTATCATTAGATGATGTTCTCAAAAAAATCAGAAAACAATTTCCGGTTGAGGATAAGAAAATTGTTGTAGTTGTAAATAAGATAGATACCGTTGAGAATGGAAACAGGAAATTCATCTTTAAGATTCTTTTAAAGCAGGCTTCGGAAATACTACTTTTCATTTCGGCAAAAACCGGTGAAGGTATTAATGAACTGAAGAGTGTCCTTAGCAGGATTGTTGAAAGTGACAGACTGAATTCCGAAAATGTAATCATAACAAATATAAGGCATTACGATGCATTACTTAAAGTATCGGAAAGCCTTCGGAGAGTCAGGTCGGGACTTGACGCTTCTCTTCCGGAAGATCTTATAGCGATTGATATCCGTCACGCGATCCATTACCTGGGAGAGATCACAGGGCAAATCACTACAGATGAGATACTTAGCAATATTTTTAAGAATTTTTGTAT
>JAKQPD010000209.1 GCA_029564935.1 Bacteroidota bacterium | reverse complement strand
GCTGATCCTGTTATTATTGCCGGTTCTGTAACAGGAAGTGTACCTGTCACAGGTCCGCATCCGTTCGCATCTGTTATGCTCCATGGATACCCCGCTCCTGCCGCAATTCCGTTGAATATACCGGTCGTATTTGTAACTCCGTTGAAGGTATATGACAGGGGTGCTGTTCCTCCGCTTCCTGTCAGAGTAACTGTACCTGTGCCTCCGTTACATAAGATCGCGGTGGTAACCGATGCCGAACCTGTCAGTGCTGCCGGCTGCGTAACTCCCAGTGTCCCGGTAAACGGTCCGCAACTGTTAGCATCTGTTATGCTCCAGGAATAGGATGATCCGGCCGGGATGCCAGGAAAGACTCCCGTTGAATTCGTTACCCCGTTGAATGTATATGACAGCGGCGCTGTGCCTCCCGATCCTGTTATTGTCACTGTGGCGGTTCCTCCGAAACATTTTACAGGTGTTGTAACCAATGCTGATCCGGAAACAGCATCAGGTTGCAGGATGATGATCTTCTGAGTAAAAGGGCAGTTGTTTGCATCCCTCACATTGAGAGTATGAAGGCCGGCAGGGAGACCGGGAAAAGCACCCGAAGGCTGAAAAGCACTACTGTTAAGGCTGTATTCATAAGGAGAAGTACCTCCTGATCCGGCTGCGGTGATCACACCGGTAAATCCCCCGAAACAGGTTACATCAACCTTGTTGACCGACGCCACAAGTACCAGAGGCTGAGTGATATTGAAACCTAAATCAAGTGTACATAAAACAGCATCTCTTATCCTTACAAAATGAGGCCCCGGAGCTATATTTACAAAATTTCCTGACACCTGGTATGCTCCTCCGTCAAGAGAATATTCATAGGGAGCAACACCAGTTCCGGTTGCAGCAGCGGCAGAAACCATTCCGTTCGCTGCACCGTTGCATGTAATATCTGTAACTGATAAAATACTTCCGGCAAGATTATTTATGTTAACATCAACATAAGCTGAAGCTGAACACCCTGTAACCGTGCTTACTATCACAGTTACTTTTCCCGCAGGTACAGGGCTCCATCTTACTTTTACAAAATTATTTCCCGAACCTCCTCCGGTTACAAGACCTCCTGTAACTATCCATTCATATGCCTGATAGGGTACAGTAACAGTATATGTTTCTTCGGATCCCAGACAGGCATTCAGAACAGGATTGCTGAACACCGGTGGTGGCAGGAGATCAATGGATACTGAATCAGTTACAGTGGAAGAGCATGGCTGTCCCATCAGATTCGTTTTGCTGAGAGTCGCAGTCACCACTCCGAAGGTGACTCCCATGTTCCACTGGACATTTACCGAATTTGTATAAGGAGGAGACGACAGAATAGTGCCATTTGTCACCTGCCAGTCAAACGTTGCAACAGGATCGGGATTCACCGTATATGTGACTGTGGAACCTTCACAGGCTGTTGAACTTCTTCTTGTAATATTACTGTAAACAGGTCCTGTCTTTACAATGATCATCTCCGCAGTATCACTGCAGCCGTTACCGTCTGTTATAACGAGCCTTATAGTATAATTTCCGTCAGGAATATTATTATTGAAGAAAGGTGTGATCTTGGTGCTGGTATTGACGAATGTGACATAAGGGTAAACGGCTATTTCCTGTACAAAAGGATTTACTGCATCATCAAGACAATCCCAGAAATAGAAATAACTTCCGCTTCCTCCTGAAACATTTGAATTGAAGAGGGCATATGTTCCTGCGGCATCACAGTTGCTTAGCGAAACGCTGTTTATTTTCAGAGATGAATTGACGGTTATCCATACATCCTTCACAGCAATATTCCCGTGAGAATCCGCTGCTGTGAATGTTACCTTTTTACTCCCCTGATCCGGGCATGAAAAGCTTGTGGGTGTAACAGATAAAGTTACCGGACCGCAGTTATCATATGTTCCGTTGTCAATATCCGAAGCGCTGAGAGACCCTGTTCCATTGTTGTCCAGTAAAAGTGAGAATTCTCTTGTATTTATTACGGGTCGGGTAGTATCATGAACCGTCACCTGAGCAGTTGAAGTTGAAGAATTGCCGGAAGGATCCGTCCCTGTCAGCGCTACGGGTATCGTAAGGCCTACATCAGAACATGTAAAGATCGTTCTTCCGGGAATAAGTGTAAGAGAACAGTTATCAGATGAACCGTTATTTATATCTGATGAATTAAGTATTGCAGTTCCTGACTGGCTTATATACAGGTTGGCATTTTTTGTTACAACTACAGGCTTCTGGTTATCGACAACAATCACATTGAATTTGCAGGAATCTTTCTTTTCTGTTCCTGACCATGAATAGTATATAACCTGAGTAGTTCCCGCATTAAAAAAATCTCCCGGAGCAAAATTACTGGTCACCGTATTGCCGGGACAGGGAGTGATCATTGATGGAGGCAGCCATGTTACATTATTACCACAGGTATTTGGCTGAACGTTTACCACAATGTCCCCGGGACACCCGGTAAGAGCAGGGTTACATCCCTGTCCGTAAACAGTATTTTCCATACCTGAAAGTCCGGGCAGCAAAAAAACAATAATCACAGTCAGATATCTGAACATCAGGTATGGTTTCTTCGTCAGCCGAAGTATTATTGCTTCACTTACTGATATGGTCCGGTGTGAAAAAATATCGGCCAGGTAACTAAAAATTGTTTTAAGAAACGAAATAACAGTTATACGTCTCATGTTGATCAGGTTCATTTTTATCGGATGTAACACCCAATATATCAAATAAATAAAAATATACTGCAGGCAATCTCATTGGATAAGCGGCAGAATTACAGGACTGACTTCTCATTAATCAAAGCGAATGTAAGAATTTTTTATTCACTTATTACATCAGATTCTCAGACTGTTTTCAACAAATTGAAATGATTTGTTAATATGTAGCCGGTATATGCAGATTTTTTTAGAAAAGTATTATCCGTGTGTGTTGTTTAAAATAATTTTTGGGAGAAAGAAAAATATGATATATTTGCAGTCACTTTTTCGGGCGATTAGCTCATCCCGTCCCGATAGCTATCGGGAGCTATCGGGAGGTTCAGAGCATCCCGACTGAAAAGTCGGGAGGGTCGGGGTTCTTTAATAATATTTCGGGCGATTAGCTCATCCCGTCCCGATAGCTATCGGGAGCTATCGGGAGGTTCAGAGCATCCCGACTTACCAGTCGGGAGGGTCGGGGGTTCTTTAAAAATATTTCGGGCGATTAGCTCAGTTGGTTCAGAGCATATGCCTTACAAGCATAGGGTCGGGGGTTCGACTCCCTCATCGCCCACAATGGTAATCAAGGAGTTACAAAAATGTAACTCCTTTTTTATTTGCCTTTTTGCATATTATTTGCATACATATCTAATCTATATAATACTCTGAATCAGTAATGTTGATAAATTAGAAACCCCCACTTTTTTACTTCCAGGGTTATCACTGCATTTGGGACTTAGTAACTTCAATTGTTTCCATGTTTCCGTGTTTCCACTTTTCATGTCATTGAAAATTTATCTTCAACGATAAAGAATTGCTTACTAATCTTAGTCTCGTTTTCTAAGTAATTACTCGCAGATTTAATCAATGAGATTTTTGCAAGTTCTATAATTTCATAAGTTTTAATTGTGTAATTTTTCTTAGAGATTTCAGTTTTATGTCCATCAATGTTTAGCAGGTAATCATCGACAGTATTTTTCACAATCCTATAAAGCATTTTATTAAACAATATATCAGCTTCATTTCTTTTATTAACAACACCTCCTGTGAGATGATAAGGACAGTCCTCCTTTTCTAACCCTCCGAACCAATCTAATTCCTCATCAAGTACTTTTTTTCTACTAATAAGAGTTTGTATATTATCCGTTCCCTCAATTAGGTCAGTACTTTCCCTCATTATTTGTAATCTTCGATTACCTTCAATTATTATTGCATTAAAGTGAGATATCCTTTTGGCTGATCGGATCTTAGTATTAATATCAGCCGTATTGTTCAATATATATTCTCTCTCTTCTTTGTCTTTCATTTCGGCAATCATTTCATTGCAAAATAAATTGATCTCTTTCCTGTTTGTTTCAAGCCATTTATATGAATCCCTATCTCTTTCATATAACTCTATATTTTTAACATGCTTTTCAATAATATCCCTTCTAAAAAGAAGCACATTAATATCATCGCCCTGCTTCATAAATTCAATATTTCTTTTTATGATCTGTACATTATTCGAATCCTCATAACCCGTGGGATTATATTGTTCAATAGGGCTAATCGAATCTGTTGGACTTGAATTTTTCTCTTTTATAATAATTAAAATAACAGCAAGAATTATTAAGATCGCAAATACAACTAATAGCTCCATTGAAAATTCATTTAATCGCCATTATAAATTTAATCCTTTAAATTCCATAGTGTGACTTTATTTTCAGGTATTCCCTATAATTCTGAAGCTGATATATAGAAATTGATTTTACTCATTATATTTTAAACTTATTTATGCCACAAAAGTTGCGGTTTAATCAAAGTTACGAAATCCCCAGGAATAGGATTAAAACAGTAAGCCCCGGGGTGCTTCCGAGGACTTACTTCTCGCTGCACTGGAAAATTGTGCCATACAACCCTGTTGCAAATCAAATTTAAGAAGGTAATTTCAAATATAAAAATATTTTGCTGCCATACTACCAGAAAACAGCATGACCATAAGCGCAATAAAAGACAAGTTTGTCTGAATTTACTGTCAAATAACAGCGTTTTTACTGTTTCCAGCACTATATATAAATAATAGACAATCTGTTACATCCAATTATAAGGCTTAATTTTGACCTGATAATTAACTTACAATTTACTGTAATTGGATATTTAACTTTAAGTGAGGTAATTAACGAACTGTTTATAGTCTATGTCCGGACTGAGGATATTGTTTCAATGTCTGAGAAAGCTCGGAATGAATTTGTCGATTGTGTAGAAGAATTATGACAGCAGTTGAAGAATTTTGTTTGCGAGTTACATGCTGACGTATAGCATTCACTGTTTTTAAGTAATTTTTTATAATTAATGAGTCAAGTTTAAAAACACAATTATTTAAAAGTTTGCATCGCCGAGATATTTACCAGTAAGATATCTCCCGGGGATAAATATTTACCAAAAATACAGCGAGAACAAAAATCATCCATGAAAATTTCAATTTTAAGCCTAAAACGTGAAAAAATCATCATAACATTTTGTAAAACAGGCTCTGTT
>JAKQPD010000268.1 GCA_029564935.1 Bacteroidota bacterium | reverse complement strand
TCCCTGTGGGTAATGAAGTTATTTTTAAGCTTCTTTCCGTTTATTGTGGCTGATTTAATGTAAATATTGCTATCGCTCCGGTTAAGAGTTTTAATAGTAAAATATTTATTGTCAGGCAGCTGAATTTTTATTTCGTCGAATCCCGGTGAAGTGATTACATATTGGCCCGAGGCCGGACAAACAGGATAAAATCCCATCATCGAGCAAACATACCAGGCAGACATTTGTCCGGCATCCTCGTTCCCGGTCAGTCCGCCGGGACCGGTACCGTATTCCTCCGAATTTATTTTCTTTGTCCAGTATTGTGTCTTTTCAGGATTACCAGCCATAGCAAACATGAAAGGAGCCTGCTGGTCTGTTTCATTGCCGTGCCAGTAATATCCTTCGTCAAAAAATTCGTTCAGCTTATTCAGAAAAGCCTTTCTGCCTCCCATCAGTTTTATCAGACCTGGCACATCGTGCGGCACATACCATGTATATTGAAATGCAGTACCTTCACAAATGAAGCTTGATTTGATATTCGGATCGAAAGGCTCAATCCATGATCCGTCAGCATATCTGCCCCTTACATAGCCCGTTGTTTTGTCAAATACATTTATATAATTTTTTGATCTTTTCATAAGTAATTCATAGTCCTCAGTCTTACCCAGCTTCTTTGCAGTCTGTGCAAGTGCATAATCATCAAATGCATACTCCAGGGTTCGAGATACCTGTTCCCTTTTATGGAATGCATCCCATACACTGTCTTCAAGGGGAATATAACCATATTTAAGATAACCGGGTAACGCTCTTCTTCCTTTACCGTCTGCATATTGTTTACGGTCGGGAGTTTCGAAAGCATTCTGACGCATATATCTGTATGCTGTTTCTGTATCGAAATCGTCGATACCTTTTATATATGCATCTGAGATCATGGTATTGACATGATCGCCGATCATAGCTGCACTATAATTTGCCCACATCGGAAATATCGGCATCCATCCTCCCTGTTTCGCCTTAAGGACCAGTGACTTCACCATATGAAGTGTTTTCTCAGGTTCGAGGATTGTAAGCAGGGGATGTAATGCCCTGTATGTATCCCACATTGAGAAATCGTCGTAATAATCAAATCCTTCAGCTTTATGGATCAGAGTGTCTTCCGCAAAGCCCTGGTAACTTCCGTCGCAGTCGCTGGCAATCCTGGGAAGCAAATAACAATGGTAAAGCGCTGTATAGAATTTGATCTTGTCCTCATCGGATCCGCTCTTTACATCAATTTTGCCAAGTGTTTTATTCCATTCCGCTTCTGTTTCATTCATTATAAATTCGAAATCCCAGCCGGGGATCTCTTTTTCCAGATTACGCCGTGCTGCATCTATGCTTGTGAATGAGGAACCTGCCCTTACCATAACATCATTACCGTCTTTAAAGCGCAGGATTATAAATTGTCTGCCACCATCGCCCGGAATGATCTCAAACTGCCGGCTGAACCTGAATACAAAATATCCGCTGAATCCTGCCGGTTGTCCCCACCCCTGATAGATCCTGTGGACAGGATTAAATCCTGCTATCTCGTTCCTTTCGCTGTCATACCAAACCTTTCCCTGTTTTTCATCACTGTTTACTCTTATGAAGATGCAGTTCCCGTTATTGCCGGGATAGGTAAAACGTAAAAACCCTGAACGTCTTGTAGCTGTGATTTCAGCAAGTATACCCGGGTCATTCAGAAGGACACTGTAATAATAGGGAGATGATCTCTCATTCCGGTGGCTGTATCCTGAAGCAGGTGTCCGGCTTATTGTGTCAGGTAAGGCAGAAACAAACGGCATAACCGAAATTGT
>JAKQPD010000193.1 GCA_029564935.1 Bacteroidota bacterium | reverse complement strand
TGCAACAGCTTTTACAAATATACTGTCGTGAACTCCCGTGGCCGGATTCCCCTTCCTGTCTCCATACCCGGCAAGAGGGAATCTTCTGAATTGCCCTTCATAATAATTAACGGAATCATTAATTACCGGAGTCAGATTGACTTTTGCAAATCCTGCTTCAACGGGCCCTTTGACCTCATTCATAACTGTCCGGATACTGTCAATCCTGTCCTTCGTAATTTTATAATAGTTCTCATTAAAATATGAACTCCTCCTGACCAGTGAAGTGCTTAATACAATTATCAGTAATAAAATAAATACTACCAGACCTGTGATTTTCCAGAATCGTTTCATTATCTGTAAATGATCAATTAAAAGATAAAATTACACTTTACTTTGTTTTAATTTTATCTTAACTTGGGTCACTGCTATTATTAATTTAGTGATTAGTTTTATTTTTTACCTGCCAAAAAGTGTATCACCTTAGAGAACTCAGGAACATCAACTATAATAACCCCTGCCCTTCCTGCCACCCCTTGCCCCCAGGGGGCGCTCAGACTCAAAAGTCCCCCTAGGGGGATTTAGGGGTGAGTTATATCGTAGATACGAAGGCGCGAAGGTTCACAAAGTCAACATATTAACATAGTAATACCCTACTACATTTAAGTTAAAATTTTATTAATTTCCGGACGATAAACCAACCTGACGAAAATGAAAAAAGCAACCACATTTGTTCTTATAATTTCAATACTTTTCCTCTCAGCCTGCTCTGAACGTTTAGCTTCCAGAGTCGAAACTCTTTCTTCCGGATGGAAAATGCAGGCTCAGGATAAGCTGGATATTACTGAGGAAGAAAAAATCTCCCTCAATGATTTCAGCACAGATACCTGGTATAATGCCGTTGTCCCCGGAACCGTCCTGGGAAGCATGGCAACCTATAAGATAATTGAGGATCCGTATTTCGGCATCAATATGCAGAGTGTCGATCCGGAACAATTTAAACAACCATGGTGGTTCAGGACAACTTTCAGCCTTACAAAAGAAGACCTGGATAAAATTGTTTCACTTCGTTTTAACGGTATAAACTACCGGGCCGATCTGTGGGTTAACGGGAAACTGGTGGCCGACAAAAATGAGTTCGCCGGCACATACCGTATGTTCGCCTTCAACATAAGTGATTTTGTAAAGGAAGGGGAAAATACGGTTGCACTGAAAATGATACAACATGCCGACGGAGAATATTCTATCGGATTTGTTGACTGGAATCCACTTCCCCGTGACCGTAACCTGGGTATTTTCAGGGAGGTTTTTCTTGAGATAAATGAAGGTGTTAAGATCAGGAGCCCTTTCATTTATTCAAAAGTCGATAAGGGAACACTCAGAGATGTTGATCTTTTCTTTCAGACTGACCTGGTAAACAGTACCGGCAAAAACATAACAGGTACTCTCAGAGTTGATTATGAGCTTGGAGTTTTGGAGAAGAAAGTTGAAGTGAAAGCCGGCGAAACATTGTCGTGCAGTTTCACCCCGGAAGAATTTAACGGATTATCAGTAAAGGATGTCCTGTTATGGTGGCCAAACGGAATGGGAGAAGCAAATCTTTATAATCTGAAAACCGAATTTATATCGGGGAATAAAATCCTTGACAGGGTTGAAAAGCGCTTTGGTATAAGAGAAATATCCAGCTACCTTGATAAAAGACAGAACCGGGTTTTTGAGGTCAATGGCAAATTTGTTCTCATAAAAGGAGGAGGCTGGACGGATGATGTCTTGCTTCAGGATACCAAACCTTCTGTGGAAGCACAACTGAAATATGTTCAGCATATGAATCTTAACAGTATACGGCTGGAGGGCTTCTGGGGGAAAGATGAATCACTTTATGATCTGTGCGATGAATATGGCATTATGGTAATGATCGGATGGAACTGTCACTGGGAATGGGAAGAGTATCTTCTCAAGCCAACCCATGAAAAATATGGTGGTCCGGTCAGCGAAGAAGATATTAACCTTATAGCAGCATCGTGGTTCGATCAGATGATGTGGCTCCGCAATCATCCTTCAATATTTGTCTGGATGCTTGGTAGTGATAAACTTCCTCATCCTGATCTTGAACGCAGATACATTAAAATGTTCAATGAATATGATCCTTCCAGGCCATACGTTACATCAGCAGGAGGTGCGGGAACAGAAAAAACAAATGTAGTTGCAGAAACACCTCTTTACAGTGAAATAAGCGGACCAACGGGAATGAAAATGCTTGGTCCTTATGCAATTACTCCTCCACATTACTGGTTCACAGATACAACTCTGGGCGGAGCATGGGGATTTAACACCGAGACCTGCCCCGGGGAAGAAATTCCACCACTTGCATCACTCAGAAAAATGCTTCCTGAAGAGAGCCTCTGGCCTATCGACAAAAAATACTGGGAATACCATACCGGAAGGAATGAATTCACCACTCTTGACAGGTTCCTGAGAGCATTAAATGCAAGGTATGGCGAATCGTCAAACATTGAAGAATTCGCATATAAATCACAGGTAAGCAATTATGAACTGATGAGACCTATGTTCGAAGCATTCATTGCACATAAACCTGTCAGCACGGGATTAATACAGTGGAAACTCAATTCAGCCTGGCCCGAACTGATATGGCAGCTTTATGATACTTACCTCCAGCCAAATGGCGCTTTCTATGCCGTAAGAAAAGCATGTACACCACTTCACGCAATATACAGGTACGGCTTTAATGATATTTACCTGGCCAATGAGGATCTGTCGGATGCCCGAAATCTGTCTGTTAAGATCAGGATTTTTGATATTAACTCCCGTGAGATATTTGCTGATGAATGGAAGGGTGATATAACTACAAATACCTCAAAATTCATCTATAAACTCCCGGAAATAAAAGGCCTTACTCCGGTTTATTTCCTCGATCTCCGTATATATAACCAGGAAGGAAGAGAGGTTGATTACAATATTTACTGGCTTTCACAGAAAAAGGATATTCTCGATTACCCCGCTTCCGCGAAACTCCCATGGCCATACTATACCCCCACTAAACAATATGCCGATTATACGGCACTGAACAAACTTCCTGATGTTGAATTGAATTATGATTATCAGTTCCGGAAAGATGATGTATATGGATATGTTGATCTGAAAGTTAAGAATCCGCCAGACGCAATTGCATTTTTCATTTTCTTCGATGTGACAGATTCAGCTTCAGAAAAGCCGGTCCTCCCTGTATATTTTGATGATAACTATGTAACTCTCCTTCCCGGTGAAGAAAGATCATATACAGCAAAATATTTCTTACGCGACTCAGACGGGAAAAGGCCGGCAGTTGCAGTCAAAGGATGGAATGTCAAAACAATAATCCTGAAATAAATCTTTAAATTAAATAATGATGAGCAAACTTGCTATTCTGGGCGGTGATCCTGTCCGCAATACAAAAACTAATCCCTGGCCCAAATGGCCTTTCTGGGATAATAAAGAAGAAAAAGCCCTTATTGAAACTTTGAAAAGCGGGATCTGGTCATACAACGGGCCGATGGAAAAAGAATTCAACAGGATGTATGCTGAATTTAATGGTGTGAAGCATGCCCTGTCGGCTGCAAATGGCACTGTTACCCTGCAAATGGCGCTGGAGGCGTGCTGTATCGGACTGGGTGATGAAGTAATACTGCCGGGTCTCACCTGGCAGGCAACGGCAGCTACTATACTTGATGTAAACGCCACACCTGTACTGGTTGACGTTTGCGAAGACACCTGGTGCATCGATCCTGAAAAGGTCCGTGAAGCAATTACCCCGCGGACAAAAGCCATAATACCGGTTCATCTTTACGGCTCATTTGCCGACATGGATGAAATAATGAAGATCGCAAAGGAACATGATCTCTATGTTATTGAAGATTGTGCACATAAACATGGTGGTGAATGGAAAGGTAAAAAAGCCGGCAGTATCGGCGATATCGGCAGTTTCAGCTTCCAGCTCTCAAAGATCCTCACTGCCGGTGAAGGTGGTGCTCTTACAACCAACAGCTTCAGTCTTTTTGAAAGACTTGATGCCCTCAGGAATTGTGGCAGAAGACCTGAGCCTCAAGGTTCATCTGAAACCGACAAAGGTGAAGGACTATATTTTGATGAGGGTAATTTCCTGCAATCGGGAAATTACAGGATAACAGAATTCCAGGCTGCTATTCTTATTGAAGGACTTAAAAGACTGCCCGAGCAAAACAGGTTGAGAGAACAGAACGCGCTATATCTGAACTCATTGCTCAAAGATATTCCGGGTATAAAACCAATGAGAAGGGACAATCGTGAAACTCATGAAGCATATTATAATTACTCATTCAGATATGACTCAAAGGAATTCAGGGACCTGCCGGTGAAAAAGTTCAGAGCCGCTCTCAGTGAAGAACTGGGGATCGAGGTGGCTGCCAGTTATACCCCTCTTAACAAATGTTCACTTTATGTACCGCATACCAAACCTGCGAGGCACAAACTGAACGACAAATTCTGGGAGAACATCGATCCGTCAAGGTTCTCCCTGCCTGTCTGTGACAGGATCCATTATGAAGAATCTGCCTGTATTCATCATAAGGTATTGATGGGACCGCTATCTGATATTGATATGATAGCTGAAGCAATTAGTAAGGTCTGGCAGCAGGCCGGGAATTTATGACACCGGTCGTTATTTTGCCGGATTATTTGTGAAACCTTCATCACCCCCCGGGCGGGAAAAACAGAAAATGAAAAAACAGTGGATTGGAATACTTATAGTGGGGATGACCCTTGGCACATCGTGGGCAGTGAGGGGACAGTTCGGACATGAGCAGGGTGCTGCATGGGCCGGAGCAATAGGTGCACTCTCCCTGGTAGCTGTGTCAAACCGGCAGGACTGGTACTCAAAAATTCTTACTATTGCGCTCAGTTCTGCCACGGGCTGGGGTGCAGGCGGGATGATCAGCTACGGTATTGTCGTCGGTTTTGGCAGAAGCACCAGTTTCCCGAATGCACTTTTCGGGCTCACAATGCTGTTCCTTATCGGAGGATTATTCGGTCTGCTCGGGGGAGGCCTTACCGGACTTACTCTGGAATCATCAGAAACCAAAAAGGTCAGATGGGGTAATCTCATCGCGGAAATGACAGCCGGGGGATTGATCTTCTATTATTTTCTTGTAGGACAGCTTGAATTCCTTATGACCCCTCCACGGTCAGAAGCATGGGCAATATGCCTTGGTGCAGGAACAGCCATGCTGTGGTATATGACAAGAAATAAATTCAGATCAGCCCTGCGTGTTGCACTTATAACAGCCCTGGGCGGAGGATTCGGATTTGCATTCGGGAATTTTCTCCAGATAATTGGAAATATCCTGGAGATAAATTTTAACATGTGGAACGTCATGGAATACAGTATCGGATTTTTCGGGGGAATATCCCTTGCTTACGGAGTCTTCAGCTCATCCTGGCCCGAAAAATCCTTTGAACCTGAAAAGTGGGAAAACAAAACCGCATTTCTGATAGTCTTTGTCCTTATACCATTTATCGTCTTTTCACAGTCTCTCGGTTATAACAGATTCCTCGGTAAATTCAAAGACCTTTCAAATCCTGAACTTTTTGCCCTTCTGAGTTCCCTTTCAACAGGAGCAGTCTTAATAACCACAGCAATATTGACCTGTCACAGGGTAAATAATTCAAGAGCAGGATTCAGGAGAAAAGATGTACTGATGATCCTGCTGACTTTCTTTGCTGCTTATATAACAGTGAGCTACATTGTTACAGGCGCACTTACCGGTACATTCCTACTTAACCATCACCTTTACTGGGTAAATTACTTCATAATTTTGTTTTTGCTCACCAGAAAATATCCGGCTTTCTTTGAAAATCTGTCATCCGAACCGGATTGTAAATCCTGGCTGATATGGTTTTCAGGACTGCTTATCTTCATTATTCTTCTTGCCCTTATCCTGATCAATATACATGGAGAGATTCCCGGAACACATAACCGTTTTCAGGTATAACCAGAACTTAAAAACATGAAAGGAAAAATCTTCACAATCGTCTGTATCAATATTGCTTTGGTGATAATCAGCTGTTCACATAATAATGATCAGAAAACGACCAGGAATTATCAGGACAGGACTTTTATTCAGGATTTCAGCATAAAATATGCCGTTACGGATGATAACATCAAATTATTGAGTGTAGCATGTGACCGCAACGGATATATACAGGTATTTTCATCGGAAGGATTACTCAGACCTTCCGGAGGACAATTCCTTTTCCCGGGGAAACTCGTTAAAGACATCCATTATAAACCTCTCTCAGATAAGAATATAAAATGTTTAGGAACATACATCGATCAGCTCGTTTATATCGATGATACTGCAATACTCAGCAACGCCTGGGCAGGCAAACTTTATGCCCGTCACGGGATGGAAGATGCTGATATATTTTCAGGTGGAAAGGATTTCAGGTTCCTTGTTTCAAATGGCATAAAACTTCACCTCATAAAGGATTCCGTTATTTCAGGGAAGATCGATTATCCGGGAGAGATCAGGGATATTAAATATGAAGAACTGAATGACACATTCTGGATACTCGGAAAGAATGAGATAAGTGTTTTGTATCCTGACAGGTTTGAGTTAGAGAAGGTATTATCAGCCAATGACCTTACCTGTTTTGAAATTTTATCCGGAAAGATCTATGCAGGTACCAGTAATGGATTTTTTGTAATTGATGGAAAAACAAAACAAATCTCCGGAGAAAAGACGGATAAACTCCCCTGCCCGGAAATAACTGTAATAAGGTACATTTATAAAAATATGTGGATGGGAACCACCAGTGGTGCTTTCAGGCTAAGAGATGACGGCAGATTCGATTATTATGCTTCCCTGCGCTGGCTTCCTTCGGATAAAGTAATTGATATTGCTGAGGGTCCGGAAAATTCTGTTCTCATTCTTACTGAAAAAGGATTGTCACGGATATGTTTTCAGGAAATGACCCTGTTCGAAAAGGCAATGTTATTTGAGAAGCAGGTGCGTGAACGTCATATCAGGCATGGATTTAATGCAACCGTCTCAGGGATTGAAAATGGGGATATTTCAACCGGAAGCCTGGAAGATTCGGATAATGACGGCCTGTGGACTTCAATGTATCTGGCCGGCCAGGCATTCAGGTATTCGGTAACCGGAGAAGATGATGCCCTGAGTAACATCAGGGAATCTCTTGATGCAATGGAAAGACTTTACACGATCAATCCGGTCCCCGGCTTTCCTTCACGCTCATTTGAAAGGCGCGGATATAAATATGGCGAAAAACCATGGAGAAGGGCAGAAGATCCGGAATGGGACTGGAAATCAACTACAAGCAGTGATGAAGCGATAGGGCACATTTTTGCTTTCGGAGTAATTGCAGAACTTGTGAACGATCGTGATTTAAAAGAGAAAGCTATAATGCTTATCGATACTCTTATGTCGCATTTGGTTAAGAATAATTTCTACCTCATCGACTGGAACGGAGAACCTACTTTGTGGGGAAAATGGAATCCGGAATATGTAAATGCACGTCCTGAAATGGTTGGTGACCGTAAGTTGAATTCATCAAACATTATAGCAATGCTCCAGACAGCATATCATTTCACCGGAAAAGAGAAATACAGGAATACTGCTTTTTACCTGATGAAAGAACATGGTTATCTTGAAAATCTTATGCGGCCGTTCAGTGAGATTGGTCCTGCTCCGGAGAATGCAGACCCTCTGAGCCGGATGTTATCTGAAGAGTGGAATCACTCGGATGATGAAATGTATTACTGCGGTTACTGGGGTTTGTACCGGTATGCCTTCAATGATACTCTGAAAGCAATGTATAAAAAAGCAATTCTCGATCACCGGGAAATCGAAAAACCTGAAAAGGAAGGATTATGGAATATAATGACTGCCCTCACAGGAGCCGAAGAGTTTGATCTGAAGGAAGCTGTCTGGTATCTGCAGGAATATCCGCTTGATCTTATAAACTGGTCTGTCACCAACAGCCAAAGGAAGGACATTGAATTTATTGAACCGGATTTCAGGGGGCAAACGACAAAGGAAGTTCTTCCTCCCGATGAGCTCCCTGTCTCAAGGCACAACGCTAATCGCTTTGATCTGGACGGCAAAGGTGAAGGAAGATCTGAATACAGCTCAGGTGATATATGGCTTTTACCATACTGGATGGGAAGATATCTGGAAGTAATCAGTAAGCCTGCAGATTAATATTCAAAATAATTGTCAGCTTTTCCCCCGGTGCCTTTCAATCTCTTAATAAATTGTACAGATTGTCAACGAAATGCAGATATGAGCTTCAATCCTTCAACGGATTCGATGATAAATATTTGAAACGTATCTTTTCCTTTTTCAACGTATTTTAAATATCTTTCCGGCTGAAAAAAATTACTTTGCCTATATGCAAATAAAGACAGAATGCGAATCTCCGAAAGAGATTTCTTTTCATTTTTTATTAAAAATATTAATTATATTCAGTTGATTATATTATGATTTACCCGGCTATTTTTAACTAACTCTATATAAAAAGTATGAAGAAAACCGATTTAAATGGTACGGAAATAGAAAAAGTACCAGCAAAACATTTTCTGTTAATGATGAAAATGTTATTTTTCTTATTGATCACCACAACATTATTTTCTGTGGCACATGCTGCACAGCAGAAAAAGACGCTTTCCGGCACCATAGCCGATTCGTCCGGCGAACCGCTTGTTGGTGCAAGCATCGTTGAAAAAGGCACAACGAACGGTACCCTGACCAACCTGAATGGAATGTTTTCTCTTCAGGTGGAAGAAAATGCAGTTATTCAGGTTTCTTATATCGGCTATTTAGCCCAGGAGATAAATACCGCCGGAAGAACCTCGGTAAACATAACCCTGCAGGAGGACACCCGCTCACTTGAAGAAGTGGTTGTTGTAGGTTATGGAACCCAGAAAAAAGCTAACCTTACCGGTGCGGTTGATCAGGTTGGTGATGATGTATTTAACGGCCGGCCGATGCCCAATGTGACTCAGGGCCTTCAGGGAGTTATTCCAAACCTTGCTATTTCATTGGCTGACGGTAAGCCAAGCAGGAGCGCAAGCTACCAGATCAGGGGAACAACTTCTATCGGACAGGGAGGAAGCGCACTGGTTATGATTGATGGCGTGGAAGGTGATCCTGCCATGCTTAATCCCAATGACATTGCAAGTATTTCTATCTTAAAAGATGCCTCTTCTGCTGCTATTTACGGAGCCAGAGGTGCTTTTGGCGTTGTGCTTATCACAACTAAAAATCCTGAAAAAGGCCACACATCTGTTACTTATAGTGGTTCTGTTGTAATGAAATCACCAACTCAGGTACCCGATATGGTTACTGATGCAAATCTTTATGCCACAATGTTTGTGGAAGCATATTCATCTTATTATGATTATGCAAGAACTCCTTCAACATTTCATAAAGCTGTTCCTTACAATGCTGACTGGCATAAAGAAATGGCAAACAGGCCTCCCGGCTCAGGAAAACCTGAAGTGGAGATTGGTCCGAACGGGAATTACCAGTATTTTGCCAATAATAACTGGTACGATATGTTGTATAAAGACCGTTCTTTCGGCAATGAGCACAATATTGCAATTCAGGGAGGAACAGACAGGGCTGACTTTATTCTTTCGGCAAGGTATTATACTCAGGACGGAGTGTTCCGGTATAACAGCGATGACTATTCAATGATGAATCTTCGGGCAAAAGGATCTGCTCAGATTTTTGACTGGCTGAAGGTGGAAAACAATGTGGCAATTACCCAGTCAAACTATTTTAATCCGCTTACTGTAGCCGATGGAAATGTATGGTACGGACTTGAAAGTGAGGCAGAACCCATGAGCCCAATGTTCAATCCTGACGGTACACTTACAATGGCTGCTGCATACAGTGTAGGAGATATGTGGTATGGGAAAAGCGGAATTAACTCAAAAAAGATGCTGGTCCATAATACAACATCTTTTACAGCTTCGTTCTGGGATGATGCTTTCAGACTGAGAGGTGATATTTCTTTCCGCAATCCATATAACAGGGAAACCACCAAACGTGTTCCCGTGCCATACAGCCCTGCACCGGGTGTGACTGCTTACCTTGGTTCGAGTACTAATGATTTTGGTGAGGCGAATACTTCTACAAACTATATGGCTACCAACATTTATGGTGAATACGAAAATACTTTTGCCGGTGCCCACTATTTCAAGGGTATGTTGGGATTTAACTATGAACAGTCAATTATTAACAGCATTTTTACACGCCGTAACGGATTAATTTTTGTAGATGTAAATAATATTAACCTTACCAACGGCAGTGGGATAACTATAAACGCCAGTCATGAAAAATGGCGTATTGCCGGCGGATTTTTCCGTTTCAACTATGGATTTAAGGACAGATACCTGCTTGAGGTAAATGGCCGTCTGGATGGTTCAACAAAATTTCCGGTAGATCAGCAGTGGGGCTTCTTCCCCTCAATTTCTGCCGGATGGCGCCTTTCAGAAGAACCGTTCTGGAACCTGGATAATATATTCTCCGATGTAAAGCTAAGAGCATCATACGGTTCATTGGGCGTCGGGAATATTGCTTCCTATACATTCCAGGAACTTTTTACAATCAGCACAATGAACAGATTGATTCAGGAAACACGAAATCAGAAAACTTCGGTGCCTCCGGTACTGCCGGACGGACTTACATGGGAAACGTCAACAACTGCAAACCTTGGACTTGATTTTGGAGTACTGGACGGCAGATTGAGGTTTACCGGTGATATTTATACCCGTAAAACCAATGATATGTTTGCTGTGGGAATTGACCTTCCGGCTACTTTTGGAGCAACACCACCCAAAGGAAACTATGCGGATATGAAAACCAATGGATGGGAAATAACCCTCAGCTGGCGGGATGATTATAAATTAGCCAACAAACCTTTTAGTTATGATGTCAGAGTTACCCTGGCTGATTATACATCAAAAATTGTCAAATACACCAACCCTGAAATGGAGTTGGGTGGTTACTGGGATGCAAGGGTAAATTATTATGAAGGCATGACACTTGGTGAAATCTGGGGTTATGAAACTGAAGGATTCTTTACTTCTGATGAAGATGTAGCAAATCATGCTTCACAGAAGCTTTATTATGCTTCCAACTCAGGAAAATGGTTACCCGGCGACATCAAATTCAAAGATTTGAACAATGACGAAGTTATTGATTATGGTACCAATAAGGTAAATGACTCAGGGGACCGTAAAATTATCGGGAATACAACTCCGCGCTATACATACAGTTTCAATCTGGGTGCTAACTGGAACAATATTTTCATTTCTGCATTTCTCCAGGGTGTTGGCAAACAGGACTGGTGGCCCGGAACCGACAATGCCTTGTTCTGGGGCCAGTATAACAGGCCTTACAACAATATACCCAAATCAATGCTTGGAAATATCTGGTCAGAAGATAACCCGGATGCATACTTTCCGCGATACAGAGGATATGTTGCCCTTCAAAGCTCAAGGGAACTGGCAGTAACCCAGACCCGCTATCTGCAGAATGTAGCTTACATACGATTAAAAAATCTTCAGGTAGGCTACAATTTGCCAAAGAACCTTGTTTCTTCTGTAAGAATGCAGAATGCAAGAATTTATATGTCTGCAGAAAACCTCTGGGGCTGGTCTCCACTGTATAAAATAACGAAGAACTTTGACTTCGGAAGTATTTACGGTACTGACATAGAGCAAGCTAATGCGGTCAGCAGCAGTGGAATTGCAAACGGAAGCCAGGTATATAATTATCCGATAATGAAGAGTATTAGTTTTGGAGTTTCAGTAACATTTTAAATTTTAATAAGATGAAAAAATTAATATATGCAGTATTTATTATTACGGGAATTGTTGCCTGTGAAATGATAGAGTTACCGGAATCCAAAGTGTCCAGAGAACCGATTTTCAATTCCGATAATGGTTTGAAACTTTATACAAATTCATTTTATGAAACTTTCCCTGATGCTCCGGCACTTTATACAAATTCCTATTATATAGCTGTAAACAGCGTTATTAAATATTTTACTGAAAATGGTTTTAGTGCGGAGGAGAGCAGCGGATGGAACTGGGGAACTCTTCGTAACATTAATTATTTTATTGTTAATAATAATGATGAATCTGTGCCTTTGGATGTACGAAACAATTACCAGGGTATTGCAAGGTTTTTCAGAGCCTACTTCTATTTTGGCATGATGCAAAGGTTCGGTGATCTTCCATGGATAGATCATCCGCTTGATGTAAAGGATGAACTATTATATTCAGGCAGGGATTCACGTACACTGATTGCAGAAAAAATTAAGGAAGACCTTGATTTTGCAATTGCGAACATAAAGGAAAAGAAAGACAACACAAGCTCAACAATAACTTCCTCTGTTGCAGCGGCTTTTAAATCAAGAGTTTGTTTGTGGGAGGGTACTTTCCGAAAATATCAGACCAGTTACGGGCTTCAGTCATCAGCCAGTCAATGGCTTCAGGAAGCAGTTACTGCAGCTGAATATGTAATGAATTCAGGCTATTCAATCTACACAGGTGATGGCCCGGAACTTTCCTATCGTAAATTGTTTATCAGCAGTAAACCTGTTTCAAATGAAGTACTTTATGCCGTTACCTTTAGTACTGAACAGGGTATTGTACATTCAGGTAACCGGCGTTATACATCGGTAACATACGGAAGCAGTCCCGCTCCAACACGTTCCTTTGTAAATACATATCTGACCCTTGACGGTACTCCTTTTACAGAAATTGACGGTTATGAAACCAAATCATTCACAGAAGAATGTCAGAACAGGGATTATCGTTTGTCACAGACAGTACGCACACCCGGTTTTACCCGTATCAGCGGAGGACAGAAAGTGAGAACAGCACCAAACTATGCTTATGCAATTACAGGTTATCATATCAGCAAATTTACACTTGACGATGTTCAGTTTGATAACGTAGATGTTTGTGACAACAATGCAATTTTGTTCCGTTACGCTGAAGTTTTACTCAATTATGCCGAAGCAAAGGCTGAACTGGGTACCCTTACCGATGCCGACTGGAGCAAAACCATAGGAGTTTTAAGAGCAAGAGCAGGTATCACCGGCGGATTGAATACTAAACCCACTGTTGCAGATCCGTATTTGCAGGAAAGATTCTTCCCGGAAATCACTAATCCGGAAATCCTGGAAATAAGACGCGAAAGAGCTGTTGAATTATCATTTGAAGGTTTTTCATGGCCGGATATATGCCGCTGGAAAGTGGGTGAACTGGTTACAGAATTATGGGATGGTATATATATACCTGAACTTGATGTGCCTTATGACATGGACAGCGACGGTAAACTGGATGTTTGTTTTACCAAAAATCTGAACCCTGTTAAAGTACCCGGTGTTTTCTATTTGTATGTCGGAGAAAAGCTGGCAAGCGGAGCTACCAACAATGTTCAGCTGGATGATGCCACACAGTCACTTGTCTTTATGAAAGATCAGATAAGGACCTGGCACGATAAGCTTTACTTTTATCCTGTGCCTGCCAATGATCTGGTTAAAAATCCAACTCTCGGTCAGAACCCCGGATGGTAAAATTCTTTAAAAAATAATTTCAGAAGAAGAAGGCTTGTTTTATACAGGCCTTTTCTGTTTTTCAGCATTTTCCTTCCTTTCCATTATCTCTTTCCAGGTTATAAGAACTATACCGTTATCCTCAAAGAATTTTTTAACAAGAGGATCTGAGAATAATTCAGCTTCCCAGACACGCTGCTGCCATGAATTTGTAATAGTCTTAAGATTATCTGTTTCAACGGAAGGATGAAAAATGATCTCCGTCAGTCCGGGTTTAAGTGAGCTTACCAGGGCAAAGAAATTTTCGCGTTTTTCCTCATAGCTTTTCCCGTTCGGTACGCTTGAGAAATTATCCAGCTTCGGTAAAGGATATTCGTTAAGAAGATCAACGACTTCGGTTGTGATGGGATAACCTTCTTTTCTGAAGTTTTCTGCAATTGCAGGATCTGAAAGGTCAATTGCATTTGCCGGCAGGTTATATTCTTTTGCGATTTTAAGAAACACTTTCAGGTAGTCGATCGAGCCATAAAGTGTCCCCATATGAGTATCAATATGAGTTGGTCTGAATCCCATACCGAGAACTTTATTTATCTGGGCCCTTACTTCTGTTTCAACCTCCTCTGCGGTTGCATGCATCAGCACATCCGGAACATCGTGCCACATCTTCCCCTCAGGATCGATAAGCCCCGGGACATTAACTGAATCGGCAACAGTTCCCCAGCGCCATGTCTTCCATTCGCTTGTGAGAGTCAGGTGAACCCCGAGGTCTGGTGATCCCTGTGTTTTAGCCCATTGAACCATCGCTTCTGCATACGGACAGGGAATCATTACTGCAGCAGATCTTATGTCGCCTGTAATGAAATAATTCGAAACGGCAATATTGGCTTCTTCACACATACCTGCATCATCGCAATGCATTAACAGTACCTTAGTACCGGCCGGGAAACCAAGCTTCCCGGCATTTGTATTATCTTTCTCATTACTGCATGAGATCATGATCACCATTATTGTCACCAAATACAAAAACAGATAGGCGGGGGGATTTCCTTTTACTTTCATATTTTCAGGTTTTTATGTTTCTTCCTCATCAATCTCATTCATTGTCTCAGTGATCTTCTGAACTACCCTGAACTGCTGAAAGAACCCTCTTGCAATAACCCTCAGCAGAGTATAAACAGGGACTGCGAATAACATTCCGACAAGTCCTGCTATCCCGCCTCCTATAATAATAATAAGGAATATCTCCAGCGGATGTGATTTGACGCTTTTTGAATAAATGACAGGGATAAGGATATTGTTATCGATGAAATTGACTACAACGAAAGTGCCAAGCAACTTTAAAATAACGGGAAGAATTTCATTAAATGAACCTCCCGAAAGAGTTGATATAACCCCGAGGGTAATACCGATCAATCCGCCGATTATGGGTCCCAGATAAGGGATGATGTTCATTATCCCACCGAAAAATCCGATCAGTAAGGCATTCTGAATACCGAATATTTTAAGTGATAAGGTAATCAGTGTCATTACTCCGAATACCTCGAGCAATACCCCGATATAATACCTTATGAGCAGGGTTTTTGATTCGTCAACCACCCTCAGGGTAGTTTTATGATGTTTTTCGGGAACAAACAGAAGGAGGCTGTCCTGGAACAGATTTTCATCTTTCAGGAAGAAGAATGTAATAAACAGTATCGAAAAGAGTCCTATGAAAAGACTTCCTGCTGCACTGACAAATTTCCCGATAATTGCACCTACGCTGCCTATATTAACAACTGATTTAACCTTCATTACGACAAATTCCTGAAGGGTTTGTCCGTCAGGGATGGCGCCAAGAATCCTCAATTTCTCATCGAGCCACTGAAGTGGTTTTTCAAGGCTTTGATTCAGGAGGTTGACATCAATTGTCGATATTGCTTCAGCCTGTTTGACTATAAGGGGAACAAAGACAGCCACAAAGCCGGTACCAATAATTACTATCACAAGCAAAGTGATCAAAGCGCTCAGAGCCCGGGGCATTTTCAGTTTCTTCCCTATTTGTATCCTGTCGAAAAAACGCACCAGTGGAGCCCCTATGAATGAAAGCATTGCTGCAACAAGTACCCAGATGATTATGTAATAAAACCGGTATATAAGGTATCCGATTATCAGCAGAACCAGTACATATCCGGTATATTTCAGTACCTGTTTCATTTTCTTTTATACCAGTCCCATGGATTCATTCTTCTCTTCCCTTGTGGTGTTTATCCTGAATAACTTGAACAGGTCAACAACAAATATCGGGATAAGTGACATAGCCAGTACAATGATCCAGTGTTTTCCATCCATTGATGTAAGCCTGAAAGCATCCCGTATGGGCGGTACTAGCAGAACAACAACAGCCATTGCTGCGGATATCAGAATTGCACCGATAAGAGGTTTGTTGTTCATCGGATTTGTTCTGAGTGATAGTTTTGTTGTCGAATGTATATTACGTACATGAACAAGTTGTACAAACATAAGGGTTGCAAATGCCATGGTTTGTCCAAGTACCACGTTATGTTCACGAAGACCAATGATAAATGCAACAAGCGGGATAGCGCCGATCATTATTCCCTGGTACAATATTCTCCACACCATTCCATTTGTCATAAATCCTCTCTTTGTTTTCCGGGGTTTTCTTTTCATTACATCAGCTTCGGCAGGATCGACGCTGAGCGCCAGTGCGGGCAGGCTGTCAGTAACAAGGTTTACCCAGAGGATATGGATCGGCAACAGAGGTATACCGAGATTGAAAATGGAAGTGATAAGAAGAAGAAATATTTCCCCTATATTACATGATATGAGGAACTGAATGGCTTTAAGGATATTGTCATAAATCCGCCTTCCTTCTTCAACTGCCGAAACGATAGTGGCAAAATTATCATCTGTGAGCACCATGTCTGCTGCTCCTTTTGCCACATCTGTTCCCACAATACCCATAGCGGCACCGATATCAGCCTGTTTAAGGGCAGGTGCATCATTTACCCCGTCCCCTGTCATCGCGACAACCTCCCTGTGTGCCTGCCATGCTTTTACGATCCTTACCTTATGCTCGGGAGCTACCCTGGCGTAAACAGAATATTTTGCAACATTTTCAACAAATTCTTCTTCACTGATCTTTTCAAGCTCTGCACCGGTAATAGCCACATCACCTTCCTTATAAATTCCTATTTCGCGGGCAATTGCAAGAGCGGTATTTTTATGATCACCGGTGATCATGACCGGTCTGATCCCGGCTGTATTGCACTTTTTAACCGCTTCAACGACCTCAGGTCTGGCAGGATCGATCATTCCCAGTAATCCTATAAATATCAGTTCGTTTTCCAGGTCTCCAATTTCAACATTCCGGGGCGCCTCCGGCAGATCTTTATAAGCCATCGCAAGAATACGTAATGCGGAATCGGCCATTTCTTCATTGTTCTGCTTTATAAGTACAATATCCTGGTCAGTGATCGGTCTTATTTCACCTTCTATGATTATCCTGTTACAGACACTCAGAACTTCATCAAGACCTCCCTTGACATTGACCCTGGTTGTTGTTTCGGCCATCTTATTTACCGTAGTCATCCTCTTTCTCTCGGAATCAAACGGTATTTCCGCAACACGCGGATATTGCTTTTCAAGTTTATCCTTGAAAACATTATACTGGACCCCGAACTCCAGAAGGGCTGTTTCTGTAGGATCACCTGTATATTCTATTTTACCATCACTTTTGTTCCTGAGCTGTGCATCTGCACAAAGCACCGAGATTGAGAGTAATCTGTTCTCTTCGTCATTCAGTACTGTAGCGGGAGCTGCCCTGTTTATAAAGTCTTTCTTATGGTTCACATAGGCGGCAACAACAGTCATCTTGTTCTGGGTAAGCGTCCCTGTTTTATCGGAACAGATAACAGTTGCACTACCCAGAGTCTCAACGGATGGAAGAGTACGGATTATGGCATTTCTTTTAACCATCCTCTGGACGCCGATAGCGAGGACAATAGTTGAAACGGCCGGCAGACCTTCAGGTATAGCAGCCACTGCAAGGCTCACTGCTGTCATGAACATATCGAGGATCGAATTCCCATACAGTATTCCTACAAGGAAGATCACTGTACAGATAACCAGTGCCGCAATACCCAGTACTTTACCCAGTTGGCTCAGACGCCGGCTCATGGGAGTTTCGGTCTCAACAGCCTGCTGAAGCATATCAGCTATCTTTCCCACTTCAGTCTGCATCCCGGTTTTAACGACTACACCCCTGCCCCTGCCATAGGTAACCATCCCCGTTGAAAATGCCATATTGACACGGTCACCGAGAGCTATATTTTCACCTTTCAACGAATCTGTTTTCTTATCAACGGGGACAGATTCTCCGGTAAGCGACGCTTCCTGAATCTTCAGATTTACAGCTTCGATAAGGCGAAGATCAGCAGGAATGATCGCGCCTGTTTCCAGGATTACGATATCCCCGGGTACAAGATCGCGGGTGTGTATCTCAAAAATCTCTCCGCCACGCAGTACTTTAGTGACCGGAGCAGCCATATTCTTAAGAGCTTCAAGGGAAGACTCGGCTTTTCTTTCCTGAAAAGCTCCGATAAATGCATTTACTATAAGAATACCGAGAATGACAAATGTATCAAGCAATCCTTCCCCTTCATATAAGCCTACAATCCCTGATATAACGGCTGCAATCAGAAGGACTATGATCATAAAGCTCTTAAACTGTTCAAGAAACATTCTTAAAAATGTTTCCCTTTTCTTTGAAACCAGCTGGTTGGGGCCATATTCTATAAGCCTTTGTCGCACTTCTTCAGAGATCAATCCTGTTATATCTGAAGATTTAAGCCCTTCAAGTACATCTTTAACTTCCTGGTTATAAAAATTGTTCATCAATATTCTGTTACTAAATATCAGTTTCAAAATTATATTTTAAATATTCACTATAAGGTTTCAGGATTTCAGGGCTTCCAGCATTTCTTTCGACGGGTTATTCGGAATGACAGCAATTACCTCTCCGTTAAATTCAAATACTTCTTTATCATCAGAAGTAATTTCTCCGATAACAGCAACATTATCTGTAAGGGATCTGACTGCTCTTAAGACCTCATCGACTGACTCGGGAGCTGTTTGTACGACATACCGGCCCTGGGTTTCACAGATCAGGGTCTCCTGTGGTGTTATCCCGGGTACTGATACAGGTACTCCGGAAAGATCAATCCTGGCTCCAAGCTTCCCATATCTTGCTGATTCACATATTGCAGCGCCTATTCCTGCAGCTCCAAGATCTGAACACGCTTTAATTTTCCCTGTACCAAAAGCCGCCAGAGCCGCTTCAAGAGCAATTCTCTCTTCCCTGAACAATGCTATTGCAGGACGCATATCTTTAACAATTCCGGCTCTGTACAGTGTATCATTGCCATCATTTCCTGTCACACCAATAATTATTATTTTATCCCCTGCATTCTTTGCCGGTTTAGTAAGTGGTTTTTCTGTTACGAGCTTGCCTATTACTGATACCACTACAGCGGGTACAATATCGGAAAACGATGTGGAAAATCCTCCTCCAACAATAAATACATCCATAGCTTCACACATGTCCTTCAATCCCTTAACCATAAGATTGACCCTTTCCTGACTTGTCATGACAATACACTTTCCGCAGGTACATTTTCCTGAGAAACCACAGGGCCCGACCAGCACTTCCTGGTCGAGAGGTCTGGTCCCGATAAAGTCAAGGAGAAAAACCGGACGGCCACCCATTGCAACTACATCGCGCATAGCTCCTCCGGCGCCTGTGGCTGCAGCATCATAAGGCCTTGGCACACAGGGAGAACAATGACTTTCCATCTTTGCAACAACATAACCTTTCATCCCCGGTATCTCAAATACAGCGGCATCATCATTCTTCTCAGGACCGATTAACAGGGCTTCGGGCCAGATCTTACCCACCTGCCTGTTCAATTCCTGAAAACTTTTAAAATCAATCACTTTATCAATATTATGATGTAAATGGACAAATAATCCGTGCATCAATGCTTTTTCAATTGTGTTCATACTCACTCCTTATTTATTATTATGTACATTTTTAAAAATCCTGTAAAAATAATCAGGTTTGTAATAATTTATATTGTTTTTATTGGAATATTATATTGGGTCGTTTATGAATATTTGTGGGATTTATCCAATACCGACATTCTCATTGCCTGTCCAGGTCACATCTGAAAACATATTCTCCGGAAGAAATATCAAATAAGGTCTCATTTTTTAAATTCCTGATATTCATCACATCCCCAGATTCTTTCAAAGCTAATCCCCCTTCTTTTATTCTGGTTTCATCTGACAAAGGAAGTATGATCGTTGCAGAACACGAGACGGGGATCTTTACTTTAAGGATCAGTTCATTTCCTGTGATCTTCCATGAACTCAGGATTTCACCATAAACAGTTTTAAATGTGGTTTCTGTCCATGTTATATCTCCGACAATCTGTGGTGAAATAATAATATGTTCATATGCTTTCGATGTTTCAACCTGTCTTATCCCCCCCGGGCCGCTGAAAAGCCATTCCATAAGATGTCCCAGCATCATATGGTTATTGGATACCTCAACCAGGCCGGCCCATGATTCGGTAAGGGCTGTCGCTCCCTTCGACATCTGAAAACCATATCCCGGTACATCAGTCTTTGAGTTCATTTCATAAATCAGCTGTGAATGTCCCTCCTGTTCAAGCACTCTTAAAAGGTAACGGTAGCCGACATCGCCTGCCGTAAGAGCTTTATTCCCTGCGTTAATTGAGTTTACAAGGTTTTTTACAACATCATTTTTAACGGAGTCATCAACCATACCGAAGAACAGGGGCATTGAATAAGCTGTCTGGCTGCCGGTTGAATATACTTTTGTTTCAGGATCAAAGAATTCTTTATTGAATGCCATTCTTATTTGTTCTGCCAGATCACTGTAATAAGCAGCATCACTTTCTTCACCGATAAGTGAAGCCATCTCAGAAAGTAATTTTGCATCATAATAATATATCGATGTTGCTGTCACAGCTTTCGGGGTGAGCTGTGCCACGCCCGGAAATGCGGGTCCCAGATCGTACCAGTCGCCCAGACCATGAACAAGTATACCATTCTGTGACAGCATCCCAAGATAACCGAGGTATTTTTTCATCATCGGATAAGCCTTTCTGACAGCTTCAATATCGCCATACCATTCATACAGATCCCAGGGGAGAATGATACAGGCGCTGCTCCATTCGGGTGAATCCCGGAACCCTCCTGTAAATTCGACATATTCGGGTGCAATATCCGGCACAAGACCATTATCGAGCTGGGCTTCAATCATATCATCGATCATCTTATTAAAAAGATTGTGGATGTCATAGACATATTTTATTGAATTGCCCATAAGATGTGTCTGCTCAAGCCAGCCAAGTTTTTCGCGGTGGGGACAGTCGGTAGCCACACTTGCCAGATTGCTCCTTATCGCCCAGCCAATAAGATCATAAATTGAATTGAAAAGCTCACTGGAACATTTGAAAGTCCCGGCAACTGGTGAGGAATTTCTCGTATGGAGCATCTGCAAACCTGTAATTACCGGAAGACCATCCGGATTTGGAATTCCGGAAGGGACTGCTCCTTCCACCTGAACATATCTGAACCCATAATAAGTAAATCGTGGCTTCCAGCTCTCCTCTCCCTCAGTTCCGGGAATATAGGAAAAATAATACGGATATCCTGATGCCTTCTGGGTAACCAGTGAATCCGGACCAATCAGTTCGGACGGGTGCAGTCTTATCTCCTTCCCCTTACCACCTTTTGTTTTCAAACTGATAATTCCCGATGCATTCTGCCCGAAATCATATATATAAATACCCTGGGCCGGATTAGATATACTTACAGGTTCAAATGTCTCCATGATCCTGACCGGGTGATCCGTTTCCGGTTTCAGTTCGCCAGTTGGTTCCCGTACCAGAAGTGCATTTCCCCATTTGCTGTCATCAAATCCCGGTCTGTCCCAGCCCGGCTGCTCAAGCCCTGCATCATAATCTTCCCCTCCGAAAATACTCGAAAAGGTAACCGGAGACGGAGAGGTCTTCCACGACTGATCCGTTATAACAATCTCCCCGGTACCGTCGGTATACCTGATCCTGACCATCATTTTTATTTTTGGCGCGCCGTAAGCAATTACAAGTTTGTAATACCTCTCCCTGTTTATATTGTAAAACCCGTTACCTGTTATTGCCCCAAATGAATTATTCCCTTTTTCAAGCACATCTGTTACATCATAGGTGTTGTAATAACATGTTTTGTCATAATCAGTCCAGCCGGGAGAAAGGAAGCGGTCTCCTATCCTTTTGCCATTTATATACAATTCATAATGCCCCAGTCCGCTTATAAAGGCATATGCTTCATCAATTTTTTTATCAAGAACAACCTCAGTCCTGAAATATGGGATCACGGTCCTCTTCCTGGCAATATCACCTTTTATCCCGGTACCTCTGTGAATACCGGGCACAAGGAGTAATGAATCGGGGATCTCCTCATAACCTATCCATCTGGCATTATTCCAGTCCTCTCCGTTAAAAAGACCTGTAATAAAAAAGCCTGTTTTACTCCATGAAGATATTTTATCATTATTATCCCATATTCTTACCTTCCAGAAGTATTTTACAGAAGGTTTAAGATCTTCCCCGGAATATTTTATGTTGAATGACTCATCCCACAATATTTTGCCGGAATTCCACAGACAATTATTTTCAGATCTCAGATTGGCTTCATCAGTATCAAGAATTATCTGATAAGCTGTTTGCCCGGCTCCTCTTTCTGAAGATGTAGCTATCCAGCTGAAAACGGGATTTTCATTTATTCCAGCCGGATTAAGAAGGTTATTGACTTTGAGTTCCCCTGCTTCAAATCTGGCAGAAGGATCTTTGCTGCAGTACTGAAAAAGCAGTACAGTGAGGACAAAAAGGATTATTTTCTTCATTTCGGGATTATGATTATTTTGTTTACTTAATACTTGCCAGCACCCGAAATAAAAATAATAATACCTGGGGATTATCTAATCAAAAATGAAAATTTCTTCGATTTTAGAATCAAATACAATTGCAATATCATGAGCCAGCTTAAGGGAAGGATTATATTTGTTTTTCTCCAGAAATACAATTGTCTCCCTTCTTACATTCACCTTCTTTGCGAGATCTTCCTGGGTAAGATTATTTTTAGCCCGGTACTCTTTTATCCTGTTATTCATTTTTTATCCCCCCGATGTTGAAAATCAGCCAGCAGACTGCAAATGTTATTGCCATTCCGATAATCCCGGCACCAATAATAGTGTGAGTCTCATAATCAAGCCTTTCTGAAAAATACCCTATTACCAGCCACATGTAAATTGAAATGTAATATGACAGTGACGCAGATTTCTGCATCACTTTTTTTGAAAGTTCATCTTCTGCAGGTTCACCTCGTCTTGCACTGGCCAACCTTTTATATCCGATAAAAGCTGCAAATGTAACCAGGAGAAAAATTATTATAAAGCTTCCAGGTTCATATGTTTTTAAATCTCCGGACGATGAGAGCATCCAGAGGACCGCTGCAAAAAGCACTAGTGCCGCAACCGTAAAAATGATAACTGATTTTTTCATTACATCGAAATTTAGTTATATTATTCTAACAATTAGTTATTTTATTCTAACATAAAGTTAGATATAAATAACATTAACTTCCAAATTTTTTTTGAAATATTTACAATTTTTTTTACCGGCAAAGGATTCAATATGGAGGTGGTAAAAAGTTACTATGTATTATAATGGCTCTGATTTAAATTACAAAGCAGTATAACGTTAAGATCCCTCGCTAACGCTCGGGATTACAGGTGTATAGGGGAGGTAGGGGAGGGAAGCCGGGGCGTTTTGAATAAAACCTAGTTTGTAAAGAATAGTAACGGCAAAACGCCCGGCTTCCCTCCCCCCGTCTTTATGAAAATACCTGTCATTCTGAGCGTAACGAAGTGAAGCGAAGAATCCTTCCGGATATACTTAACGAACTTCTAGTAATATTACCAGTGAGGTTTCTGATCTGTTTGCTGTTTTATTATTTATATCAGAATGATTTTAATACGTATTAAAAGCCGTATTATAATACGTATTATAATACGTAGTTTCAAAGTAATTTCAAATCCCCGTCGAAATTATAAGCCATTCCCTTACCGGTCAGCTTTAATTCGATTACCCGCCCTTTATAGCTTAATTTTAAAGGATTCCCAAGTCTGGAGGTGATTTTCACCTGTTTCAGCATTCCCTCCTCCCAGTCGATATCAACTTCAAAGCCTCCCCGGGCCATCAGCCCGTGGATATAGCCTGTTTTCCAAGCAGAAGGTAATGCAGGTAATAATTCCACTTCAAATGCATGGCTTTGAAGAAGCATTTCCGTGATGCCGGCAGTTCCGCCAAAATTACCATCGATCTGGAATGGCGGATGGTTATCAAAGAGATTATTCAGTGTTGATTTTGTTAAGAGAGCGATAACATTTTCATAAGCTTTTTCACCATCTTTCAGCCGGGCAAAGAAGTTGATTATCCAGGCACGGCTCCATCCTGTATGGCCTCCTCCATGTGCAAGCCTGTAATCAATTGTTTTTCTTGCCGCGTTAAGCAGTTCAGGATTTTTTTGCTGAGTGATCTGATTTCCCGGGTGTAATCCGTACAGATGTGATATATGTCTGTGTCCCGGCTCTGCTTCCGTGAATTCTTCGGACCATTCCAGGATACGACCATCTGAACCTACCTTTACCGGGGTTAGCCTCAAAAGGGTTCTCTCCATCTTCTTTCTCAGATCTTTGTCGGTCTCCAGAATAAGAGTGGCCTGAATAGTATTTTGTAACAGGTCACGTATTATCATATGATCCATTGTCGGCCCCAACACCATGCTTGCCCTGCCTCCTCCTCCCGGGATCAGAAAACTGTTTTCGGGAGATATTGAAGGCCCCGAAACAAGCAATTTTGTCTTCGGATCCGTTATAAGCCAGTCCATGCAAAACTCTGCTGCTTCTTTCATTATCGGGTAAGATTTTGTCCGGAGATATTCAATATCACCCCCGAACAAAAAGTGATCCCAGATATTCTGGCAGCTCCAGGCAATACCCATTGGCCACATTCCATAGACAATTGCACCCATGGGTTCAGTGTAGTGCCATATGTCGGTTGTATAATGGGCTACTATCCCCTTCATGCCGTAAACCTCCTGTGCGGTACGTTTTGCATTGGGGCGCAAAGCATCAATGAATTCAATGAAAGGTCTGTGTAACTCCCCAAGGTTGGTTATTTCAGCCGGCCAGTAATTCATCTGGATGTTAATATTAATATGATAATCGGCGCTCCATGGTGGCTTAAGACCGTCAGCCCAAATACCCTGAAGATTTGCAGGAAGATCCCCGGGTCGTGAACTGCTTATGAGAAGATAACGGCCAAACTGGTAATAGAGCTCAAGAAGATCAGTATCAGTATATCCGTTCTGCATTGCTGCAATCCTTGCATCGGTAGGGAAATAATTTCCTGCACCGGACCCAAAGTCAAGTGCCACCCTTGTAAAATACGACTGATAATCTGTTATATGATCTTTCTTAATATCATTGTATGGACGTTTTGTAACTGCATCCATCTGAACAGCAGAGACCGAAGCGGGCTCATTACCCCAATAATCTGTGGCAGCAGTCAGGTATATTGTCACCGAACTGGCTTTCTCAACCCTGATACTGTCCCCACCCGATATGATATTTCCACCATTCGCAAGAAATTTTACTCTCGTCTCCACCCTTACACCATTCCCGTTGCCTGTATGCTCCCGCATTGATATTTCATTACCATTTGCACTTATTACAGCCTTATTTCCGGGTCTTGATAATCTGGCAGAAAAGTTCAGGGAGCCTTCTTTATCAGCGTCCAGCCTGATTACAAGTGCCTGATCGGGATAGCTTGAAAATATCTCCCTGGAAAAGTTGATCCGGCCGGCTGAATAGGTTACTCTGGCAACTGCATTTTCTATGTCGAGTTCGCGTTTATAATTCGAGATATTACTGAGTGGTGCGAAATTAAATGTAAGATCTCCCAGAGTCTGGTATGTTGATGCATCATCGCGTTTGAAGCTGCCCAGTATTCCTTCCTGAGCCAGATTTTCAGCTTCACTGTACTTCCCCGCAAAAAGAAGTTTCCGTACTTTCTGAAGGTTCTCTTTTGCAGCCGGATTTGCATCCCACCGGGGATTACCTGTCCAGACAGATTCCTCGTTCAGCTGCAGTCTTTCATTTTCAATTCCGCCGAAGATCATTGCACCAAGTCTTCCATTACCGACAGGAAGGGCTTCGTTCCAGTTTTCAGCCGGTCGTGTGAACCATATTTTAAGGGCTGATGACATTGGTTGGTTGTAAACATAATCGGTTTGTACCAGTGATAAAAATAACGTCAGTGCAATACGGAGTGAGGATCTGGTAGTCATAATCTGTTTTGTATTTGTCCATAACGCAATAGGGGCGCTGCACGCAACGCCCCTCCAAACATCATATCCAATTTATTATTTTTTCAGCAGGTCACGGATTTCCGAAAGAAGTGTTTCTTCTTTTGAAGGTGCAGGAGGAGGTGCGGGAGCAGCTTTTTCCTTCTTCTTCAGTGAATTAATTCCTTTAATCATCATAAAGATAGCAAAAGCAATTATAAGGAAATCGACAAGAGCCTGGATAAAGCTTCCATAATTCCAGGTAACAGCCGGAGCAGTTTCCGTTGCTGCTTTCATTACAAGTTTAAGGTCGGTGAAATTGACGCCACCAAGTAGTAGTCCTAAAGGAGGCATGAGGATGTCATTCACTATTGAAGAAACGATCTTGCCGAAAGCAGCGCCAATGATGATACCGACAGCCATGTCGATCATATTTCCTTTCATGGCGAATGCCTTAAATTCATCAACAATTTTCATAATTTCAGGTTTTTAGTTATTAATTAAAATTTATAAGAGAATCCAACGCCAAATATTTCCTTGAACTGAACAAGCGATCCGACCGATGTCGCCTCATCTGGTACCTGGATCTTAACATCATCATCATAAAGAAGGTGAGTATTGAAGCTGACTGAAATATATTTATTCACTTTAAGTCCGATCAATGTTTCCCAGCTGACATCAATATTCTGGGGATTATTTGCATAATTTGAGAAAAGGTCGATTTTTGTGGTAAATGATACATTCTTCATAAATTCATTCTGGAAATCTGCCTTTTAGTAGATAGCTCTCAGGTATCCTCCTATTTCACCTCTTGATTTTTCACCAGGTGTAACACCGAAGGCTCCTATTTCTGACAGGTCTTCATCTGTCACAAAAGTAAACTTGGCAGTTAACGGAGCAATAAAAGCGCTGAAGTATGCATTCGGTTTGTAATCGAGCCCCAGAGCTGCCAGAAGATATGCTGGAGCAAAGAGGTTTGATATTTTTGTTTTTTCTTCCCCCTCATATTTATATCCCGGCTGCATTTGGGTTTTAAAATTTACAAGGGCGGCATAGTATACATTTTTAAATGCCTGACGGCCGTATTTTGAAAGAAGGTCGATTTTATCATCAGTTTTTCTGTACCCCTGTTCTCCCTGCTTCAGAAGGCCATATCCTACATCGAGTGAGTTATCCCAGGTAAATTTTTCACTTTTAAAATTGGCAAAACGGCTGAAAATACCGTTTATGGCGACCGACTTCTGTCCGCCGGCAGCCCAGTTCGTCAGCGAAGTCTGAGCTAAATTTACTGAAACAATACCTCCTTTTTTCCACCCCAGTGTGGTATCGGCAGACTGAGCCCGAAGACTTTTTTCTCCTTCGGTTACCTGCCCCGATATCACAGTTCCTGCAAATAACACAAGTAGTAAACTACTAAAGATTTTCCTTTTCATTTTTTATAATAATTTAGTTAGACCATACTGATAAAATAATCCAGCCATGCGATGCATGGCTGAATCAGTATTAAATAACAGGAAGAGGAGAACTATTTTTCAACCTCTTTAATTTCGGCTTTAACTGCATTTCTCAACACCGAATCGACGCCATTGTTACGTCCGGTTTCACTTTTGTAGTTCTGGCTCGTCCCTATAATCTCTTTGTTTGCTGCAACAACAGCAAACCGGAACATATTACCCGGGGTTTGAGTTTTGACGATCCTTTTCGGATCTTTTGCATTCTTCTTGACTGATGAAATACCATTTAAACATGCAGCTTTGGTTGAATAACCTTCACTGCTCAGAATAATCTGTCCGTTATCAGCCTTCAGACGAAAACGGAATTCATTTTTTTTACCGCTCTGATAAACTTCGAATTTTGCCATTTCTAAAATAATTAAGGTTTATAAACGAATTGCTATTTTGGTATAAATTATTCAGTGACTGATCAATACTCATCATCTAACAGGCTGCCACAAATATAAAGACAATTTTCTGATATATTCTATTAATTATGAATTATTACCACATATTTATTCACATTGACCTTTGATGTTACCAAACTGTTTTACAGGTGAATTGAAATGTCAGATACTTCGGTGAACCGATTTTTTCGGGTTCATATTTCCGGGGTTTAAAATAATCTGTTAAATTGCACTTTTCATATTGATCAACAAACAAAAAGAGATATTACCATGGGAAAGAAAGAAGATTTTTCAGCTCATATCAACGACGGTTATGCCTGTAAAGGCGACTTTATTTTACTTGGGGGAGCCATGCTGGAAGGAGAAGCCTTACCCGGAGTGCATGTAAAAGTGCCATTGAAGACGATGAACAGGCATGGACTGATAGCAGGTGCAACCGGGACCGGAAAGACCAAAACCCTTCAGGTTATTTCGGAACAGCTATCTGAAAAAGGCGTCCCGGTATTGCTGATGGATGTAAAAGGCGATCTCAGCGGTATTGCAATGCCCGGTGAAGAAAAGCCTTTCATAACGGAAAGACATTCAAAGATAGGTGTACCATATTCCACAAGGGGCTGCCCTGTTGAACTCCTCTCAATTTCGGCTCAGGATGGGGTGAGATTGAGAGCTACAGTCTCAGAATTTGGCCCGGTGCTGCTGGCAAGGATCCTCGATCTGAACGAAACCCAGGGGAGTGTCCTCGCTGTTATTTTTAAATACTGTGACGATCAGAAAATCCCGCTTCTCGATCTGAAGGATATGAAAAAGGTAGTTCAGTTCATAACAGAAGAAGGTAAAGAACAATTTGAAAGTGAGTACGGGAAAGTGTCTCCCGCTTCAACAGGTATTATCATCAGAAAGCTGATGGAACTTGAACAGCAGGATGCCGATCTCTTTTTCGGTGAAATGTCATTTGACATTAAGGACCTCATGAGGAAAGATAAAGATGGTAATGGTTATGTAAATATTGTCAGGCTTACAGATAT
>JAKQPD010000188.1 GCA_029564935.1 Bacteroidota bacterium | reverse complement strand
GCCCGTCAGCTGAAAGGCAAGCAGTAATGAAATGATTGAAATGATGATTTGTTTCATAAGACTTTTCAAGCTTGAAGAATGTGTTATCAAAATCAACTTCCCGAAGAATGTTTAAAGGTAGTTAATGTTGTCAGTTAAACCAGTAAGATATCTTAACTACCAGTCCCCGGTTTTTATTCGCGAAATTTTCGGTGTATGAATTTCCCGTATAAACGATGAACAGATCCGATACGGGGGCAAAACGCCACTGGAAGCGCATATTCATATTCAGGTTATCGATCTGGTTATTATACTGTACGAATGTGGTGAGGAATATTTTATCCGTGAAGGTTATGTCAAGTGTGGGTCCTGCAAGGATCAGTTTTGCACTGTTGTAAGGTTCGGGTAATGAGATGTTGTTATAGCTCATTGTCATTCCGATGCTTCCATAAGGTTGTACCCGGTAGTTCATCTGTCCGTTTATGTCCCAGCGCTTACCGTTATAGTAACCTCCGATACCTGTAGTCACTTCATAGTTGAATAACTTCCGGTCATCTGAATTAAATCCAGCCCTGACATTTTTCCAGTGAAACTGCTCTCCGGCCTGAAGCTTTTCTCCCCCAGTATTTGTAGGATCAAAAGCATTGCTTAGCTTAACGAATTGTTCTTCGACACTGACAGTAAGCTGGCTTTTATTCTGCCATCCTATGATATAAGAAAGCTCTGTTTCCCGGTCGGTAAGGGTGAATTCCGGATCAAAGATCGCATCAAAGCTGGCGGCAGGACCATGACTCAGGATCCTTTTTGATCCTGAGGGATAGAAAAGGTAGCTGACAGCCGGTGTGATCTCATATAAACCGGTTCTCCTTATATATCCGGCTTCGGCAACGTAATCCGAACCTATCCACGACTGATCGATTCCGGCTTTCAGGTATTGTGTGGAATAGCTGATATTTCCTGAAACAGCAGCAGCATTCATGTCAGCTCCGGGATAAAATGACTGATGATAGAATGTCTTCCCCTGCAACTTATTATCTGCAGTTGCAAAATTATACTCCAGCCCTGCCACACTATTGTAACGGTATCCGGTGAACTCAGAATCATCATATGTTCCGGTGATCTGTTTATGAACAAGGAATCCGGCAATGCTGGAACGGCTGAAGATCTCACGCTGCAGAACAGCAACCGCGTAATTACCGGAAAGGTTTTCACCCTTTGATCCGGTCTGCATATCCATCATCCCGATCCTCCATTTTTTCCCGATCCTTCCGGTAAGTCTTCCTCCGAAATTCACCGGAACATTAAGTCCGATACGTCTTGAAAAGAAAGGACGTGCCTGGCTGTTCCCGAGATTGGCAAAAAGGTCGCTGTTCTCAAGAAAAAACTGTCGTCTTTCAGGATAGAACAATTCAAACCGATCAAGATTAGTCTGCTGTCTGTCTTCCTCAACCTGGGAATAATCCGGATTGACTGTCAGGTCGAGGTTCATCGATGTCGACAATATCATTTTGGTGTCAAATCCTGCATTCCATTTCCATTTTGCAGGGTCCCCTGCTTCAGTATTCTTAATTACTGATCCGGTGGCATAAGGGATGAAGGATAGGCGCAGGCCTGCTTTATCGAGCGGTTCGTCCCAGACCAGAGTTCCGGCATGTGGCAGGGAGTTATGGGGGAACTGGCGCGGAACAGGAGCCCATGCTGATTTTTCATTTGTTTTAAGATCGAGCCGGCCAAAGTTGACTCCCCATTCTTTTTCACCACCGAAATAACGCAGACTTCGGAATGGGATAGCCATCTCGGCAACCCATCTGTCGTCATAGCTCTTTACGGAACTTCTCCATTTGATATCCCAGGTAAAGCTCGACTGGTTCCCGTTGTTTATCACTCCGTCAGCCTGGGCTCCCGCTGCAGAGACTCCGAAGGCAAACCCGTTGGTAAGGTTATTATAGGTATCTATATGGACCCTGAAATTATCGTTTTTACCAAATTCAAAATCCCTGCGGAGAGACTCAACAGGTCTTTTTCCGGGTGTAGGGTCATAGCAAATGGCTCCTACATATAAATTTGTTTTATCATAAGTGATTAAAACAGTAGTTTGTGCGACTGCATACCCTGTATCTACAGGTGTTACACGTATGAAATTTTCAGCTTTCTCTGAATCCTGCCATGATTTCTCATCAAGTATACCGTCAATCTTCATTTCCTCGCTGGTTCGTGAAATATTAATACGGTATTTATCACGGTTCACAGCCTTTTCCTGGGAATAAAGCAAAATCCCTCCTGAAAGAAAGATCAGGGAAAAGATCAGAAGTCGTTTTGAGCTAAACAATTTTTTTCTTTTAAGAGGTCAAAAGTAGGAAATAGAATTCAATCATTTTGCGTCCCGGTTGAGTAAATTTTCCCTGACACAGAGCCCCTCAAAGCGCATCACCAGGGTGCTCAGAGTCCTGATAATGTTTATTTTATGGTATTTACGCCAGGGCAGATCCAGTAGGTATAACTAGTTTTTGATTTGAAAGCGGGGTCGTTAATACCCTTGATCTCGGCAATGTGCTTTATTGTATGTTCAAGTTTCATATGATCATTATGGGCTCCCTTTGTTGCCCATGCCTCGGTAAGACAGAAAAGCGTGCTGTCGTGATACGACTGGAACAACGAGTAATCGAGGCATCCTGGTTCTTTGGCAAGTACCTCGGCCCTGCATTTATCAAATGATTTCTTGAATAGTGAAATATATTCAGGTTTAACTTTTCGTTCGAATCGCATCACAACTATCATCGAATCCTTGTTGTAAGTACAAACAGCCTGCTGTGGGATGCTTTTCAGTCCAGTCAGTAATATTATGACAAGCAGAAGACCTGTAATTGCTGCAATCAACTTTTTCATTTTTTCGTATTTTATGGTTTTTAATCTGGATTGACTTAGTACAGAGGATGAAGATAATTGAATCAAAGGTAAAAATCCATTTCAATATGACTGGTTTCACTGAGAAAATTAAAGGATAAAATGATAGAAATTCCAACCTGATTGGAATCAACCTCAAACGGCTTGTGCATTAACTGGATTAAATATATTAACACATTCATGTAAACAAAAATGTTTATATTTGTATCATGAATACTCAATTATCAATCATAAAAGGAGTTCACCCTGGATTTATACTTGACCGTGAACTCAGAAAACTTCAACTGCGCAAGGGTCCATTTGCCATTTCTTTGAAGGAGTATCCTCAGACACTGGTTTCAATTACCAAAGGAAAGCGGAGGATGAATATTAATATTGCTTTAAAAATTGAGCGGGCACTTGGGATAGAAGAAGGTTATTTTATGATTTTACAGGTATATCATGATATAAAAGAGAAGAAAAAAGGTCAATTTGAAGAACATCCTGATTTAAGCAAATTGAGGCGGGCTTTGTTTTGGGACACAAAAATGGAAAACATTAACTGGGTAAGCCAGAAGAATGCTGTTATAAAAAGAGTATTTGAAAGAGGTAATGACATTGAGAAAAACGAAATCATCGACTTCTATGGTAGAAAGACAATAAGTGAAATATTAAGAACACATGGTTAATAAACTATATTACAACACACTAAATCCCTTGTTGTTAAATGTTTTGAAAAAATTGATGGCAGCCAGGGAGTTTGATGTTTTCAGGTTAATCGGAGGAACTGCACTGAGCTTGTACAGAGGGCACAGGGAATCAGCCGATATAGATTTGTTTTCAGACGCTCCATATGATTCAATTAACTTTGCAGCCATAGATACATTTTTGCATAATACATATTCATATGTCGATACTACTAATGTCAGTATTGTTGGCATGGGGAAATCATATTTCGTTGGCAGGAGCAAAAATGACTGCGTTAAATTGGATCTGTTCTCTACGGATAGATTTATTCAGGAGAAAGTGCTGATTAAGGGTATCAGATTGGCAACAGTGGATGAAATTGTTGCCATGAAAATTGATGTTATTTCCAGTGGTGGAAGGAAAAAGGATTTTTGGGATATCCATGAATTAAAAGATGAATATTCATATGAAAGAATGATTGCCCTGCATAAGCAAAGATATCCTTATACCCATGACGAGAATCAAATCAGGAAGAATTTTACGGATTTTAAAAATGCAGATGATGATTTTGATCCTGTTTGTTTAAAGGGAAAACACTGGGAAATAATTAAATTAGATATCATAGATTTTGCCGGGTAGAATCACAATCAGGAGGCTTACAGGAAGTCAGAATAAGTTTCAAAAAAAAAAAGCTGTAACGGAATACTTATTTTCCATTGCAGGCCGCTGCTACGTGGCTCATAATTATCGTAGTATTCTCACCTCATCTCCCCCTTCACCTTATCTCCCCCTCTCACCTCATCTCCCTCTCTCCTCATCTCCCTCTCTCCTCATCTCCCTCTCTCCTCATCTCCCCCTCTCCTCATCTCCCCCTCACCCTCTGATTCTTTACTTCTGCTCCGATGAGTGTCTGCCCGTCTCCCGTCCTTCCCAGCCGCTGGCGCCATCGCCCACAAAGAGCTCGGTGACTGTTTTAGAGACTCTGTCATCGACCTCTTCGACAAGCTGAACCCTTAAGGGATTTGTCAGGGCCTTAAGTTGTGCAAGGACCGGAGCATAAGGTTCAGAACCTTTAGCTGTTTCATAAACCAGGTATGCCCATTTTTCTGAAAAGACATTCCCTTTCATTGCAGGTACCATCTGCTGCATATTGGAAGAAAGGAAAGTAAGTGATAAAGCTCTTGCCCAGTAGATCCACGGTCCCCCTGTAATATAAAAGAACGGATTGAGAAGCCGTGGCGAATTTTCGAGTCCTGCATTTGAATAGCTGAGCTGAATACCTGCAAAGCCCACTCCTTCTTTTTCGTTGTAGAAAGTGATCCATGGAACATCTGCTTCCATGAAAAGGTCAGTAAGATCGGGCATTTTTGTAACATCGTATGTTATTACCTTATCCCTTATAACATCATACCAGGCGGCATGTGTTATCAGCTCTCTTTTGATGACTATCTCGGCATTCCGAAGCGCTATACAATGCATCGTCTCGTTTATCCTCAGTGTGGTTGAACTTATAAAATATGGTTTACCGGGATAAAATTCATATCTCACTGAAGCATCTACTTCCGGTATTTCCCGGAGATTTCCCCATACCGCGCTTTCGGCCTTCACAGGACCGGAAAATGAGCTTATATTCTGTGGCGGATCCCAGTCGGATGTATGGGTCCAGGGTCTGGGAGGTGTATAGATTTCAGGGTTCCAGTGAATGGCACCGTTAGTCTCCTTACGATGGTAAATCGGAAATTCAGGTTTGCTTTTCAGGGTTATCTGATCGAGATGTCCCGATTTTGGATGAAGGACTACAGAAAGATACTGATTATCGATCTGCAGTCCGGGATTCTCACCCTGAACAACAAGGTCGGATTTATAAACTTTGGCAATGGCATCCTTGTTGTTATAATATACAAGAAAAACACGGCTTGTCCTGGCCGGGACATCTGCAAGAAATGAAAGTCTTACAGAGACTGTCGGAAGCCATACAGGCACATCGCGTGTCGGTTTTCCGTTTTCATCGGGTGCAAGATCATCTTCAACAAGATATTGCTGGAAATCATAGACCTGCGAAGGGACTTCTTTTAACTCATATGTATCGGGGTCTACAGATACAACTCTTATCTCCCTTTTGAGGTCTGTTGCTTCATCGGGGTAGAAGGGGAGCAGTACCTCAACCGGCTCGGCTTTTCTGTCGATACCTGCTGTTTCGCTGAGAACAACCGATTTATAATTCTTCCATGCAGGATCAAAGACTTTTACATTCCCCGGAGCAGTGATAGTTTTTGTTGAAGTTATAAACTGATCTCCTGCAGCGGCCTGAACACTTTTTTTCATCCTGACGCTCAGCTTCACCCTGTAATCCTGCCCGGGCTGCCATTTCACCCAGCCGATCACTGTCATATCCTGGTAAAGGGTATTATCCTGTGACAGTCCGGCTCCTGAAGGTGGTCTGTGCGTCATGGCAGGTCTTGAGGGATCTTCTTCCTCACCTGCCTTGTGAAGGTTCAGATACCTGAGAACTTTCCCGTTTACTTCGGCTTCGACTTCTATAATAGTGGGTCTGGGTAAGGAAACCTCAGCCCTGAAATGATAGAAGGGAATAGCCGGACATGGATATGCCAGCTCGATCTTTTTAATCTGGAGCTCTTCTTTCTGCTTTCCCTGTGCAGATATCGCCGAAGGGAATATAATAAGTGCTGCAAGACAGATAAGTCTGATGACTTGAAATTTTATCTTCATTATTTTATTATTTGTTGGTTACTTTTGACGTACTGAAATTAAATTTCTGTTCCTCATTTCCTTAAGTGCTGATTCCCACGGACCTCCTGATCCCCAGAGGTAGTAGGTGAAATACATCGTCGTCTTCTGACATATGGGTGTCCATGGCTGGAATTCAACATAATAATGATGTGCATCATTGTTTATCGGATGATTCATCCACATATGCAGGAAATGGGGCTGTGAAACCGGGAATGCTCCGATGAATGAAACATCTTCCTTTTCATCATAACCGGCATTCCATCCTTCTTCAATCATCAATGCTCTTCCATAATACTGTTCGGGTCTCATCCTGAATTCCTGGTTTCCTCCGATTGTGGGAACAGTAAATACATCTTCTGTCCAGTGGGTTTTCCCCATTTCAAGGATTGGCTGGGGACCGATTACATTTGCTTCAGGATTAATGAACCTGAGGGCATATCTTACTTCAAGAAGCGGGGAATTGCCATAAAGTGTGAATGTTTTCTCGAGCTTGTTGCCGTAATAATCGGCGCTCATCTTAACCTGTACATAATCGCCATCCTTCTTTATAAGTTCGGCATCATAAACCTTATGTGTTTCCATACTGGCCTGTCCGAGGAAATCCTCAAATCCTCCGTAGGGATAGTAACCCCATGACCTGTTGGGACGTTTGTCATCACCAGATTTTTCAGGCCATAATTTAAAGAGGACATTATCATTGCGGCTCTTTACTATGTACTCAATAACCCGTGCGCCGGTTGCAAGCAATGTAACCTGGACGCTGTCATTTTCAAGCCTGAATTCATTGACACCATCAGAATTCAGATCCATCGCGTAGGCGAGTACTTTGCCTGATGCTTTCCCGACACCCATCTGGGTTATAGATTTTACTCCAAGTGCAGTTACCTCAACATCGAAGTTACCTGCAGGAACCTTAAGGTCAAACTTCAGATCGGTGAATGTGCCGGTGGGATTTGTTCCAAACTGAGTGGCAGTAAATACCGGTTTCCCGGGTTTGTTTTTGTCAAGTACCCTGACTGTGACCGGGTATTTAACTTCATTTGTGAAATTATGTATGGATACCGGGAAGGAAACAACCGGAGTATGTCCGTATATGATCCTGTGGACAGATATTGCCGGCGGCATTTCCATCACGCACATAGTATATTTCCTGTTATCGCCCCATTTGAAACCTGCTGCTATCGGGTTGGGATAATCCATTCCCTCAGCATCGGGTCTGATCTTCAGCTGGACGGTCTGGCTGGTCTTAGCCGGTATAGTTACTGAAGAGCTCAGAATGCCGTCGGTTATTACACCTTTCGGCAGCTGAATATCACAATTACCTGAAACCGGTTTGTCGTAAGTATTCGTAATTGTCAGGTTCAGGGTATAATCTTTCACTTCAGCCTGCAGATCAATGCGATCGCCATAATAATTTTCAAGATAAAGTCTGTCGAGAAGGAGCATCTGCATTGCAGTACGGTATTCTTCAGGTCCCATGATCACTCCGTCATCAAGCACACCGACTTCACGGCTGTCCATTATAGCATCAAACAGCAGTTTCTGAGTCAGCTTTTCACCTTTTTTGATGAACACGATCATTGACGGGATCAGATTATCGAGCAGGTTACCGGTGCGGACAATAAACGGAACACCTTCAGTATCGATCTGCAGCTTATTACCTGCGGATGCAATATATCCGTCATATTTATACTGATCGCTTGAAACATCATAAACAGGGCGGAAAACATAACCATTTTTACTATGAGCATAATTGATCCACGATTCTTTTGTCTGCATATCCTGCACCTGGAGGCCGTTATAATTATCGAGGCCATAGATCGGCGAGTAGCCAACATCAGCAACTACCGGAAGTTGTGTTCTCGCCAGCCATCCGGCCAGTTCATCCTTCATCAGGAAATCCATATATCCGCTGAATACAAACCATGAATTTCCCTCGTTCATTCCTTTTCCGATAATTTCCAGAGGATGTCCGGGTGTGCATGTTACTGATTTCAAAAGTGTTTCAGTCCCGAACCAGCCTTTATGCATGTCGTATGTTGTGATAACTTTTTTTACATTCTCCAACAGATCTTTTATCCTCAGTGCTGATGCATTATCTGCTGAGGATATAACGAATATCTTTTTTGCTCCGTTCTCCAGCATAAAGGCATCGATTGTTTTCAGGAAAGGATCATTGAACTGGTAGCTTTTCAGGGATGTTTTCCATGAAGCGTTCCTGGAGTATTTTCCCAGAAGCATTCTGCCTGTTTCAGTAGCCGGTGATGTGATCACAAGAACGTTTCCTTTAGCCGCGGCGGAGGTAAGTTCGGAAGCGGACGGATTTTCAAGGGTACTGCACTGGCCCGACAACCAGTTCATTATAAAACCTTCCTGCATCCAGAGGCCGGGAACTTTCATATCTTCAGCAATATCAATCTTGCTCTGGACGATTTTCTTCTCAACGTCGGGAATGCTTATTTTATAGAAATTCCCATACCTGTACCATTTTTCATAATCGTTCCACCAGTGATTTGTGTAGCCGTTGAACTGGGTCTCATTCATGACGGCATTATTCAGTACATCAAGTTTTCCGTTATAGCTGTAATCCGATAGCTGTTGCGCGGAAACATTACATATTAATACAATGAATGCAAACAGAACCAGGCTTAGCGCCCTGTTGATAGTTTTTCTCATGGGATAGTGTTTTTTGGTTATATTTTTAACTGAGCTTGTTCATTATAAATTTGCAGAACTCTGAATCTCCTTCGTGATCCGGATATATATCGGGACCTTTGTGCTCTTTGCGTAAGACTTTGCGCCCTTTGCGGTTAAACAACGATGCTTTCTTAACCGCAAAGTACGCAAAGGTTATCGCAAAGTACGCGAAGGGTTATTAAATTAAATGACTTATAAAAGTTATAGTTCCCGGATCTTGATATTCCTGAACCAGATAGTATAACCATGATCCTGAAGACCTATATAGCCCTCTTTCGGGATACCTGCCTTGAACCCGGGGAAATTTTTGAATTTGCTGTTCTCAACCATTTCATCCCATTTCGGTGTCCAGAGTTCATATTCTACAACTTTCACTCCGTTCTGGGTATGAGTTACCTTTCCGTCTTTCAGACGTATCACTATTGTATTCCATTCTCCTGCAGGTTTTACAGTTTTAGGATCAGCTGGCAGCATGTCGTATAATGATCCTGCCAGGTGGCTGTCGATCTTATTGTCGGTGGCTTTTACATTATCAAGTACCTGTACTTCGGGTGAAGAAGCGTAAATTGCCTGTCCCGGAGTCTCCTTTATATTATAGAAGATACCCGAATTCCCCATCTCAGCTGTTTTCCAGTCGATGGACAGCTCGAAGTTTTTAAATTGTTTCGTTGCATAAATAATATCACCCTGGGCTCCCTGTCCGGGTTTTTTGCCTTCACCTGTAAATACTTTCATGGCATTATCCTCTATAACCCAGTTTTTTGGCATTGCAGTGCCGTTATACTGGCGCCAGCCTGTAAAATCCTTTCCGTTGAAAAGAAGAACCCATCCGGCTTTCTTTTCCTTACCGGTGAGTTTATTTGGTTTCTGGGCACAGGAAGTGATTGCAATAAAAACAGCAATCGTCAGGGTAAAAGTTGAAATAATATGCTTTTTCATTGTTTAAATGGTTTTAGATTATGATCCGCAAATTAGTTAAAAATGTTCAGATAATCATCGACTAAAAAAATAGTCATTTTTTCTTAAAAATATTTGCATGACTAAAAAAATAGTCATATATTTGTATTGCAGGATTGATAGTAAAAGCCGGAAGTCGGAAGCCGGAAGTCGGAAGTCGGAAGCCGGAAGTCGGAAGTCGGAAGTCGGAAGTCGGAAGCCGGAAGTCGGAAGCCGGAAGTCGGAAGTCGGAAAACAAAAGCTGAAAGCCGAAAGCCAGAAGCCGGACACCGGACACCGGACGCCGGACGCCGGACGCCGGATGCCGCAGGCTGGACGCCGGATGCCGCATGTTCAGGAACTGAGCGATGTTTTAATATAAATTCATGTAAATATGCAACTTACAAGAGCAGAGGAACAAATAATGCAGATATTATGGGATCTGGGTGAAGGACTGGTCAGGGATATACGTGACCGTTTTGAAGATCCCAAACCTGCAAGAAATACTGTTTCAACTGTTGTCAGGGTACTTGAAAAGAAAGGATTTGTGGGGCACAAAGCATACGGGAACGTTTATGTCTATTTTCCGCTTATCTCAAAAAGCGAGTATTCCGGAAGCCAGCTTTTCGGACTGCTGGAAAGCTATTTCGACAATTCGTTTCCGGCCATGGCGTCCTTTTTTGCAAAGGAAAAAGATCTTTCGGTACAGGATCTGGATGAGCTTCTTGAGGATACGAAAAGAGAACTGAAAATGGTCAAAAAATCAAAATGATGGAAGCAGTTGCATTGTATTTAATAAAATCGGCGCTCTGGCTGACCGGATTTGCACTGGTTTATAAACTATTCCTGCAGAACGAAAGATTCTTCTCACTGAACAGATTATTCCTGCTTTCCGGGATCATTGTCTCATTTGTTTTCCCTTTAATTACAATTCATTATCAGGTTGAAATACCGGCAAATTCAAATGCCGGAACAGGAACAACTTCAGCAGGTACTGAAAATTTAATTACAAATCCGGAAGGCTTTTTATCGGGTAAGTCCATTCAAATGAAAGCATTGTTCATTTTATACTTTTCAGGCGTATTGTTTTTCATTTACAGAATGATGCGTCATCTTCTTTCACTCAGTGCAGCTATACGCGGGGCATCTGTAAACTATAGCGGACGGGTAAAGCTCATCAGAATTTCCGGGTTCCCTTCATCATTCTCATTTTTCAATTATGTTTTTATCGATCCTGCAGTCGAAGAGGATGAGGCAAGGGAGATCATGAATCACGAGCTCGTTCATGTTCACCAGAAACACTGGCTTGACCTTCTGCTTTCCGAAATTCTGCGTATTGTACAATGGATAAATCCGTTCGTCTGGATCTATTCCGGTTTCATAAGGCAGAACCATGAGTATCTTGCTGATGAGAAAGCCCTTCTTGTCTCTGAAAATCCTGCAACATACAGGGCAACTCTTATAAATCAGCTGTTCAGCTCAAAGGTCATCAGCCTTACAAATTCATTTAATTATTCATTTAACAAAAAACGATTTCACATGATGAAAAAAATAGAGACCTCACCATTCAGGAAGCTTAAAGTACTTCTTATCCTTCCTGTTTTTGCAATTATCCTGTATTCATTCTCAAAACCGGAATACAGATATATCAGCGTAAATGAAAAGGAGGGTGTAAATGCACCGATGACAGTTATCCAATCTGAAGAAACCAAAGTTGCGGATATCGGAACGGCTGAAGCTCCTGCCGTAGAGAACACAGTGTCAATAAGAGAAACCGGACAGATAATAAGGACTGAACCAGAAAAGGCAACTCTTGTTTCCGCTACCCCGGCAGAGGAGGTTAAAGGGACTATCGTTCAGACGGAGGGAAAACCACTCGGAGGAGCAGCTATAGTGATCAAAGGGACAACAGTTGGCACACTTTCGGATGAAAAGGGATTTTTCAGGCTTTCCGATGTTTCAGGTGACGCGTTGCTCGTTGTTTCTTATGTCGGATACAAATCGAAGGTATTGAAACCAGTATTTGATTCTGAAATGAAGATAGTAATGGTTCAGGATACCCTGGAAGTTGTAAATTATGAAGGCAGTATCCCTCCTCCGCCGCCACCGCCACCACCACCGTCCGAAAAAAGTACAGGAAGCCTGCCTTCTGCAGAACGGCAAAGCAGTGACGCCGCCATTCCACCCTTAAAGGATACAGGCATAAAGATAAGCAGCTCTGAACCAATGAAAAATCCACTCATCGTGGTTGATGGTGTCATAAAAGATATAAGTGTAAATTCTATAAGTCCTGAAGTCATTCAATCAATTTCTGTTTTAAAGAATGAAAGTGCGACCAAACTGTATGGGGCAAAAGGGAAAGACGGAGTGATTATTATTACTACAAAAGCCGGTTATGCATCAACCGGCAATAAATCTGAAGTAAGTGTCATTAGATATGCTTCCGAACAGAAAAAAAAGGATGAAGCATTCGTTGTCGTTGAGGAGCTTCCCGAGTTCCCTGGTGGTGGTGCGGATGCCATGAAAGACTGGCTGGCTCATAATATAAAGTATCCTGAAGAAGCAATGAAAGCTAAAATTTCCGGCATTGTAAATGTGACTTTTGTTGTAGATAAAGCTGGAAAGGTTAAAAATGTGAAAGTCATCAAGTCGCTTCATCCATTCCTGGATGAGGAGGCGGTCAGGGTTGTCAGGAGCATGCCCGACTGGAAACCGGGAACACAGGCAGGCAAACCTGTAGATGTACAAATGGTTGTGCCATTGACTTTTTCACTCAATTAAGGACAAAGTTCCAAATCCTGAATCCGGCAAGTCCGGTAGATGTGAAATAAAATCTACGTATTATAATACGTATTAAAAAACGTATTATAATACGTAGAAAATTTTATCAGCACCCTTCTGAAAGGCAGCCCGGATCATCCCCGATAAATTGAAACAGAGATGTTATAATTTCACAGTATTGCTCCGGATGTAATCATTCAGTCCTCCCTTTGCAGGGCCGAAATATTTGAACCGTTCAGCCCACTCCAGACCATATTGTTCCCCGATTTTTTTGTCGGAGGGGACACCTCTCAGTGATTCGGAATATTTATCGAGCATGAAATTTTTAATATAGTTGAAGTTGGCGGAACGGTCGTCATTACCCAGGATTGGTAATTTCTTACCTTCCTCTGCCAGTTTTTTCCTGAGAGTTGATCCGGCATTTCCTCCTCCGCCCTGTGATACAACTGCCATATTTGCCTCCACCTTCCTGTCGATGAAACCTGATATATCCACAACTCTGTTAAATACCTGGGGCCCCCTTGCATAGTAATATCTCTCGATAACCGAATGAGGCTGAACCACTTCGAGCTGTTCCGGATAGTCAGTATTCATGCCTGCCATCCACCTGGCAGCTTCCACAGCCCGTGCAGTGACATAATGATCGGGATTCTCCTCATAATGATCCCATGGATCGAAACTCACGACCGTGTCAACTTTCAGCAGGCGGAAAAGAAAGATCAGTCTCCCTTTTATCTCCTGGATGTTGTACTCGTCCATCCGGTGATTCCGGTAACCGAGATCATAAACTTTTTTGAATCCCATAACATTCGCGAAAGCTTCATTTGATCTTTCATTGTTGAGGACTCTTTCTCCGGGGGAATTCCCGGCTCCCGCCGCATCGTCATTTGTGGTACGGATAAGATAAGAGGTATATCCCTCATGAATCAGTTTTGCAACGGTTCCTGCAGCAAAATATGCGATATCATCGCAATGTGGCTGAATAACAGCAAGCACTTTCCCTTCGTGGGGCCGCCCTTCTGCAGCTTTTTCAATGACAATCTCCTCATCAACGGGGACCGGTCTGCCCTGCATGTCAAACGATGACATTGCAGCTGCCGGAGCAACAATCCCGCCAGCTGCTATGGTTTTACCGACAAAATCTCTTCGTTTCATTTAAATTCAAGATTCAAGATTCAAGATTCAAAATTTCAGGTTCCTAAGTCCTTTGCGCACTTTGCGATGTACTTTGCGTACTTTGCGGTTAAACAAAAATGCTTACTCAAACCGCAAAGGACGCGAAGGTTTACGCAAAGGAAGCAAAGTGGTTTCAATCATCATCTTCGGTTTCGTTCATAAAGAATGCTGCTCTTACGACCGGAGGGCATGGAGAATCGAGACCTTTGACGGATCTCCATATCACCTCATTGAAATCATTATCATTCACCCTGTCCTCAATTGCAAAGTTGAATGTTTCACTTAATCTCTGCCAGTGGTTTTCTGCAAGGTTTTTCTCGTCAAGCCTTACCATAGCCGGTCTGCAATTAAATGGCTGATGATCTGGAGTGTTGTTGAAGCATCTCCAGAGCGGTGTTGCCGCTGCATCATACTGTGTCATGGGAGGCAGGCCGAGGATAAGTTCCATAGTCCGTAGAAGTCCGGTTGTTGTATATGGGGTATGGTCGACAAATCCCTGTTTTACAAATCCACCTGCCAGGTAAGCGGTACTGCGATGAGCGTCCACATGATCGGGACCGTTCTGGGCATCATCCTCAACAATTACAACCAGGCTTTCTTTCCAGATGGGAGAGTGGCTCAGGTAATCGATAAACATGCCGACGGCAAGATCATTATCGGCAACCTGTGCTATGGGTGAAGGTTTACCCAGGCTCAGACCGACGGTATGATCGTTTATAAACCGGACAGTATTAAAATTTGGTACTTCATTTATTGCCAGAAGTGAATCAAAATCATGTCTCCATTCATGGAATCTGATGGTATCCATCACAGACTGGACCCATGGGGTATAGTTTTTACAATAATGTCCTTCCAGTACCGGAATTGTAGGTTTGCGGTCATCACCGACAAACTCGCCATAAGTGCGGTAAGTAACTCCGGCACGTTTACAGAAATCCCAGAGGAATCCATCCCTGTTGTTTGCTATTTCTTCTCCTCCTTCACCGGGATAATCACCACCTCTTCCTCCATAGCTCGAAGGCCAGTTTTTCTCGAGATAATCCGTAGCATAAGCTCCCATTGTCCAGTTATGGCCATCAGCACTCACTTCCCCGTTAACATAAAAATTATCAAGCAGAACGAACTCACGTGCGAGGGCGTGCTGGTTCGGGGTTACCTTTTCACCAAAGAGACACAGAGTCGGATCTCCGTTCCCTTCAGGCATATCGCCCAGTACCTGGTCATAGGTACGGTTTTCCTTTATTATGTAAAATACATGTTTAATGGGAGAAGGATCGCCTACTTTCCCGGGGACCGGATTGCCTGAAGGTATCTCAGCAACCATTTCTTTTTCTTTTATATAAGGAGTATTATTGTACACAGCTTTCGAATAGATGCCCATCTGAGTGTCATCCGGGAAGTTAATTATCCCAAGAGTTCCTGTAAAGAGTCCTCCGATATACTGGACTTTCATTTTTTGTTCCTTGCCGCCGGCCTGGTAAACAACCTCAGATCCTCTGCGCATCGGATTGGGGCCGTATGGGTTGGCAAGTGACGACAGGCCTTTGCCATTTGTTACCAGTATCTTTTCCCCGGCTATTCTGACACAGGTCGGGTACCAGGCAGTGGGAATGAATCCTTTACTTTTACTTCTTCCAGGGGTGCTTACATCAAAAACGGCAAGACAGTTATTGTCAGCATTGGCGATGAAAAGTGTCTTTTCGTCTTTGCTAAGCGCCACACTGTTTGTAGTGGAGCCGCTTGGTGCATCAGGATACAAAGCAGTATTCAGAGTTTCGATCACCCTGTTCTGGCGTGTATCAATAACAGAAACATTATTGTCGTTGGCATTGGCAACAAACAGATATTGCCCGCTATTAGAAATACACATATCATTTGGATTATCACCCACGTTTACAGATCCGGTTATCTTCTGCTGATCTGTATCAAAAATTATTACCTTATCGCATCCCCAGCAGGTGGCATAAAGAGTTTTCCTGTCGGGAGAAAGGAGACATGTATAACCTTCGCCTCCCAACGGATGCTTTGAAACAACACTTCTGGTTTGTGTATCAATTACATAAAGTGAATTATTTTCCTTTGTAACGGTATATAACCTGTTCTTCGATTCGTCAAGTGCGATCCCTGCAATTGAAATCCTTTCAGGCCAGGGCTTGCCGATGGTTATTGTATCAACGTTTATTAGTTTCTTCTTTTTGATCTTATACTTTATGATGATATTATCATTTCCTCCTGAAGCATAAAGGAACTTACTGTTCCCTGAGAATGCCAGACCAAGCCAGGATTTCCCTATGATCTTTGTGTCTGTTACGATTCCTTTTTTAATATCAATAAGCTGGATTGACTGATCGCTCTGGCCGTTGTTGGTTATTGCAGCCAGCTTTCCGGAAGGAGAAATACTGATGTTCAGTGGCAGATCTCCTGCAGGTAAGATCTTGCCGACCGGGGTGAGCTGCCATCCGTTGGGGAGTAAAACGCGGTTCTTTTCAATCTCACTCAGGGGCTGGGCCGAAAGATGAAATGTCAAAGAGATAACAATCAATGATAAACATGTGGTAATTATTTTTCTCATAAGCTTTATAATTTATTATGTCTGGTTTTCAAAACTTTAAGAACCTTTGGTGTGATACTTACTGAAACATCGCCAGTTATTTCAACCGGTTCACCGTCGATATGGAACCTTTTTTCAGTGGTCTTTAAAATTACAGTTTTATCAGTCTTAAGATACTTAACATATTTCGAATTTCTGAGAGTTCCCCTGAACAGTCTGTACATTATAAGAGGCGCAAGATATTTCGGGAAGGGACTGACAAGAACAATATCGATCACTCCGTCATCAGGTCTGGCATCGGGAGCTATATAGGCATTATTGCCAAATTGCCTTGTATTGGCAATAGTCAGATCAAAAAGATCTTCGGAAATGCTTTCTTCTCCTGAGATACAGATTTCGACTTTAACCGGTTTCAGCCTGATGAAGTTCCCGAGTGTGACCCATACATATGACCAGAATCCTCTTGTTTTAAGCTTGTCGAAAGAATGGGCGACAAACGAATCAAGCCCGATACCAGCCACATTAAGACAGACCATCTTATTTATTTTTATTACATCGATGCTCAGCTGGTCGCCTTTTTTTATATCATTAAGCAATGACCTGATATTTGTTCTGAAACCAAGTTCCTTGGCAAATCCGTTTCCCGAACCCATCGGGAGCACTCCCAGTATCTTATTTGTTCCGATCAGTTCTGAAGCCACACTTCGGACTGTCCCGTCGCCTCCTGCGGCAACGAATATATCATATCTGTCGAACGACTGCTTTATGCGCGATCCGGATTCATCTATACTTAATGACTTGAAATATGATAATTCGTTCTTCCTCCTTTTAAGCTCTTCGGAAATTATAAACTTTACAGGGATCACTCCTGCATATGGATTTAAAATAAAAAGAGATCTCTTTTCTCCCTGTATGGTCATATCATGGTTTATTAGCGCCGGAAGTTTCCTGGCGAATATACGAAAGTTAATTATTAGTTCATAAAGTGCCTAAAGTGCCTAAAGTTCATAAAGTGCCTAAAGTGCCTAAAGTTCATAAAGTGCCTAAAGTGTTTTAAGTACTTAGAGTATTTAGAGTACTTAAAGTACTTAGAGTTTTTAAACCCTGAAACCCTGCATCGCCCACCGAAGCTTTAGCGCAGGTGGGAAACCCTGAAACCCTTAACTTTATGAACTTTATGAACTTTAGGCACTTTAGGCACTTTAGGCACTTATCTTATTACTTTTTTACTAACTTAGTACAATTATTTACCGTTCAACCTATCTGCAGCCAATGTCTGAGTCAAAATTTTACCATTTTACATCGAGCGGATTGTTCTATGGCATGAAGTCTTCTGAAGAAGCTGTTACGGCGCTCAGGGAGGGAGGATTTATCTGGATGAATTATTATAAGCCGGAAATAGAGGAACTTCATTCACTTGTAGATACAATGGAAATTCATCCGTTGTCGGTGGAAGACTGTCTTGACAGCAGTCAGGTTCCCAAGATCGAGCATTTCCCGGGGAATACTTTCATTATCTTCAATGCCTATACTTATAAGGATAAGACCTTGTATATTGATGAGATAGATTTCTTTATAGGTAAAAATTTCCTTATCACAGTAAGTGGTATAAACAGTGACGACCGAAGGCCGCTGAATAATGCGATCAAGATTATTGAGAATGATCCGTCGGTGGCAAAGTCGGGACCGGCTTTTCTGATGCATGTAGTATTGGACTATGTTGTCGATCAGAAGTTCCATGCTTTTGAAGCTCTGGAGGATGAGCTTGAGATAGCTGAAGACCTGGTCATTGATTCACCCGATCAGTTCCAGGTAAGTGAACTTTTAAGGTTGAGAAAGGACCTGTTGAACCTCAGGAAGAGCCTTTTCCATGAAAGGGAAATACTCGTTAAAATCTGCAGGATGGATTGTCCGTTCATAACTGATAAAGCAATATTCGCTTTCCGGGATATCTATGATCATCTTGCCAAATTTTTCGAGCTTTCGGAAAGCTACCGCGAAATTGTCACCAGCCTTATGGAATTATATACTTCGTTGTTAAACAACCTGATGACGAAGGTATCAAATGAAACGAACACCTCTGTAAGAAGGCTTACTCTGATAACTACTATTTTTATGCCCTTAACCCTCATCGCCAGTATCGGCGGCATGTCGGAATATACAATGATGACGGGAGGCGAGCCAAACTGGAAAACAGCCTACCTGTTACTGGCAGCAGGACTGGGATTGATAGCGATCATAAACTTCTTTTTGCTCAGAAGGCTTGAAAGAGGAAAGAAAAGGCTAAATTGATTCTATCTGGTTGCCCGGCAGGGACATTTCTTCATAGATCTTCAGAATATCGTCGCGGAACTTTTCGGGACCCTCAAGGACTCCCCATCCGGCATTTACCTGGAACACTCCATCCAGGGCAGAATCATGAAAAGATCTTACTATATGGGGTATCTCCTTTGAGGTAAGGATCTCAGAAAGTAGCTTTGCTTCTATCTCATTGTTAAAAACAAGAATTCGGACTGTTTTAGACATGATGAACAATTTTTATAAATATATTAAAGAATTATTTAACCACGAGGGCACAAAGGTTTACACAAAGAGCACAAAGGGTTACACCTTGATTAAAATCGTCTTAAATTCATGAACAAAATTTGGAGTAAAAATATCGCTTTCCAGGTTGTTTTCTATTTCATCTATCGTCCAGAACCTGCCGTCGCATACCTCTGCATTGTCAATTTCGGGGTTATTTCCGGAAGTTCCGGTGAATGAATAGACCAGTTCCCTTTCGCGGGGAGACTCCCATACATATTTCTTTAAAAACCTGAAACTGAATTCTTTTAATCCGAGTTCCTCAGCGCTTTCTCTTCTGAGCGCTTCTTCGGCGCTTTCTCCCGGTTGTAAATGTCCGCCAACGGCAGTGTCCCATTTCCCCGGGAGCAGATCCTTGTTCATTGAACGTTTCTGAAGGAAAAGTTCTCCTTTATCATTAAAAAGGTGAAGGTGAACGACCGGATGAAGAAGTTTGCTTTTCCCGTCATGACAAACTGTGCGCGGCGCAGTAGAAATTTCCTTTCCGTCTTCATCAACCACAGGGAAGATCTCATTATTATCCTTGTCCATAAGCAACAAAAATAAGGATTTAAAAATAATTCCGGATGCATTCCTTTTCCCGTTTTACCCCTAAATCCCCCTAGTTAATGTCATTTGACATTGCAAAGGTTTTATAAAAATATTTTTTATCGTTCTTTGACATCGTTGTTAATAATTTGAAGATACTGTTTAATTACTGGTCTGGCGATATTAGTTGTATGATGTATAAAGTCAATATCCTTTTTGTCATTAACCAGGGTTTTCACTCTGTTATAGTCTTTAAGGTATCTATCCACTGCGCCTTGTGAGTGATTTGTTTCCCTGGCTACTATTGCAGGATCTTTCTTCTCTACTACATGCTTGAAAACTATCATTCTCTTGTGAGTTAAAGTAGAACCCATATCATGAATGACTCCGGTATGTGGAAGTATCGTTTGATTTTCTTTTTCATATTCAATTCTTTGATTTGAAAGATACGAGCTGCGTGATACCAGCAAAAGACTTAAATCTCTTGTTGATAAGACAGCTCCTTGTTCATAGGCTTCTTTTATCATTCGGGCCATAACTTTTTTGCGTATCATTGAAATTGGAAGATTGTCTTCAAACATTGCCACATCATCATCAGTTACAAGCGATAAGATGACAGCTTTATATTTTCGGTTTTCATTGTCCCCCCTGGTTTGTTTGTCAAGAGCATTCCATACTACCTGTCCTGGTTTTAACCTGGACGATTCGGGGCAAATCGAGTCAAACAGATCGACAAGTGCACCAGCAATATTTTCTCTTACAATAGGTCCAAAATTATTGCCGAACTGAACTTTAAAGAAGTTCACAATAGCAGGTTTTAAGAACCTGTCATGTGCTGAACTGTAGTGCTTGACTGATGATGCTTTTGGTATCATGTCTGTTTGCTGGTTTAAATGTACTGTTTGTTTTTTTTTATTAAATCGTCCAACTCTTCTCTACGGTGGGGTACTGCCTCAATTGCCTGATGCAGATCATAATACTCTTGGGCCAAGCTGGGCGAGAGCTTCACTAAGAAGGCTATGGTTTTAATCTCATAGTTATTCTTAGCCAGACAAATCACCCGCTTGAACTTATCAACATAGTTTGCCACTGCATCAATGCTGTGATTTGTTGCCCGGGCAATATCGGAGTATTCCTTTCCGGAAAGCCACTGTTTAACAATCAGGGCACGATGTGTAACAGACTTACCCATGTCACGGATCGTTGACCGAAGCGGAAGAATTATGTCCTGATCCTTGAACGCTTTAATGTCCCTGCAAAGGGTTCGCTCTCCGCAGTTCAGCAAACGGTTGGCGATATCTTCAATAGTCAGAAGACCACCTTGTTGGAACGCTTCATTCACTATCCGTTCAAGCCGGTGACGTCGCAGCCCCTGAACTCCAAATTGCTGCTTGACCAGAAGATCTTCTTCACCTGCATCCAGGGTAAGTACCACTGAGACCATCTTACATTCAGAAAGCTTTTTCTGGGCACCATTCTCCACGGACACTACTTCAAAAAGAACCTGGCCTGGCTTCATTGCCCCGGAGTTATCAAAGAATGGTTGATAGGTCTCATAGACAGCATTCAATATAGCTTTGGCTTCGAACTGTGAACAGTTCATGCCCTGAATTAGGATGTTAACAAACTGGGTGTCCAATTGCTTCTGCTTAAGACGATCCCATTTCTGAAGTGAAGAATTGTTGATCATGAGTAATAGCAATAGTAAATTTAACGCCATGTCTTGTGGAATTCCGCTACGGCTACGCCTCCGCTCCATTCCACAAGAATCTTCAACAAACTTAACAATTATGTCAAAGAACTTTACTACCTT
>JAKQPD010000173.1 GCA_029564935.1 Bacteroidota bacterium | reverse complement strand
ATGCATTTCAATCCTTCTCCAGTTTGTCCTTCGTAAAGCATCCCGATTGCAGCTGCATATTCAAATCCGGTCATCACCTCCGTGAAATATGGAAAGGGATTGGCCGGTCTCGTTCCGGGATATGCAGCCATGAGAAGAGCTGATTCATTATCGAGGGCAAAGCTCCTCATGCAATTGAAATGATCTGAAAGATTTTCCCTGTAGTTGTATTTCATTATGCTCCGAAGGGTTTTTTCAACATTCTCCTTTTTCACAAGATAACCGAGATCGCAGACATGAGCCATGTACTGTCCAACCAGCTGATCAACAAGGCATCCCTCACCGAGCTGGTAATCGGGATTACCGTAATCTGCAGAACCCATTCCCACGAGCTGTTCTTTCGGGATACTTTCCTTATCCGGTACAATGATCTTATGTATATAATATTCCCCATTGAAAAGGTTCTCATCTGTCCATTTGCTGCCACTTAAGAAAAGTTTCCTGCATTTACCGGCCATCTCCTTGTCTTTCATATGAATTGCCATCTCTTCCATCGCTCTCAGAGCTCCAAGGTACCAGATCGTCATCTGCGGATTAGGACCATAATACTCGACATCCATAGTATTATGCTGGACTCCCTCCATTACGCCGTCCTGATCACCATCCCAGCCTCCTTTGATCCAGGCATAGCTGAGAGCTTTTTTCACATTCGGATAAAGATTTTTCAGGAATCCGTCATCGCCTGAAAGCTGCCATTCCCTGTACATTTTAAGTATGCAGCCCATCTGTCCGTCGGCAGCCACCTTTCCGAATTTTGTTATATTTTCAACAGGCAGGCTCACCCTGAAGGTCATCAATCCGTCATTATTTGTCGACATACCGAACTCTATGTTCCTCATATTTCTGGCAAGATCACCAAAGAGAAAGGCAATTGCCGTTTCATAATTCCATACATGTGTGCATGAGCCGAAACAGCAGCCTGACTTATCATTACACCCTTCCCATGCAAAGAAATTGCCATCCGAGAGTCTGAAGCAGGTCTGTGTTTTCAGGGTACTTATGTTGAAAAGAGCCGATTCCTTGACAACATCAGGCAGATCACTGCTGCAGAGGGCGTTCACAAACTCCAGACTTTTTTCTTCAAGGAAAGCCAGCCGGGGTACCGTCTGAATCAGAACATCCCAGGCCCCGGTATATTTTGTTGAATAATAGTTTTTCAGAGAAACTGTTGACCATGCTGTCCTGTTCGGGAAATACCAGGTAATCAGGAAACGTACACTTTTCTTTCCTCCTGCCGGTAAAATGTTACTGACAGCCAGTGATCCGACAGGATTCTTTGATATTGTATCAATCCTGTATCCAAGCTTTCCGTCTTCCAGAAAATCATCATGAAAATCCAGCAGTGAAGCTCCCCAGCCAATCTGCTTCCACTCTGTCCTGTATGTATGATCTCCTCCGGAAAGAGAAACAAGAGCCATCTCTCCCCACTGGTCAATTATCTGATTCCCATTTTCGGAGGTGAAATAAATTCCGTCGAACTCCTTTTCTTTCCTGAAAATATTCCTGTTCTTACCTCCGGAACCGGGACCTGATCCTTCACCGATAAAATTGGAGAGGGCTGCGCAAATGCTGAAAGGAATATCTTTCCCCGAGGTATTAGTCAGCTCAAAGTCAATTATTGCAATTGGGATGCTGCTGTTATCGACATCACCGGGTATCAGGGGATTGAATGCCTTCATTTTTACAGTCACAGGCAGCTGAGGTGTGGAGAGATTAACCTGTCCGAAGGGGTAAGCAGCCTCGAAAGAGACCTCACTGAACCTCGGGAAACCATGATTTGGCGCAATTGCACCCGATGATCCCTCATACATATAAAAGGGAACCGGACCTTCAAGCAGCCTCACATCCTTCCTGTCACCCAGATCTGTGTACAATGCGAAAAATGACGTTCCGGGATTGAATCCTTTGGCCGGATTATTCATTATCTCCCAGTCCTGGAGTTTTCCCCTCCCTCCGAGGGATATTGATCCGGTACCAATACCTCCGACAGGCATGGCAATCTTATATGTATGCTCCTGATCATACTTTTTCAGGACAGGCCAGTCAGCAGATATTGCGGGATGTAACATCAGAAGAAAACCGAAGAATGTAATAAATGTTTTTTTCATGTTCTGATAATTTAATTTTATTGGCCACACAACTTGTCCGGATTTATCATGATACCTTTAACACTGACTTCGAGGCAATCACCTGGTCCGGTTAAAATAGTTTCAGATATCATCTTTATAATAATTTATTCCCATTTGCTGCAATATATAAAGATGTTTTTCCAAACGTTTCCTGAAAGAGTCCCAGTCAGTAACATTTGAATGTGACCATCCCCGTTCAGCAATTGAAAGAAGCCTTGGGAAAAGCTGTTTATCGACCAGTTCCGGCTCCCGGTCAATATGTGACCAGAAGTTAGCCTGAAGACCGAGAATATGTCCGGACTGTTCCTCTGAAAGATCTTTGACAGGATCAAAACTGTAAGCACGCTCAGAGTTGATAGATGTGTAGGGATAATCAAAATAGCAATGGCTGGTTGGTGACATTACCACATCCTGCCCTTTTTCAGTTGCTTCCTTTGCTCCTCCTATCCAGTCCATAACGGCTGCATTCGGTGCCAGTCCCCCTTCAATTATCTCACTCCATCCGATGAGTCTGCGTCCCCTGGAATTGATATACTTTTCAACACGGCTTATAAAGTAACTCTGGAACTCTTTTTCGTCACTTAATCCTTCATCCCTTATCCGCTTCTGACACTTCGGACATTTCTCCCACCGGACTTTAGGAGCTTCATCACCACCGATATGTATGAACTCAGAAGGGAAAACCTCAACTATCTCATCAATGACATCCTGTATCAGGGCAAATGTTTCCTCATTGCCGGCACACAGGATATCAGGTGTAACACCCGGACCTTTAAAGAACGGAAATACTTTGTCAGCTATTTTTCCTGTGCAGGAAAGCTCAGGATAACAGACAAGAATAGCAGTGCTGTG
>JAKQPD010000172.1 GCA_029564935.1 Bacteroidota bacterium | reverse complement strand
CCTACGTAACACGCCATGGAATGTTATGTAGGGACATGCCATGGCATGTCCCTATATTCGTTTTTTCGATAATTTATTTAATTATCCTATATCTCGAAATTATCACATTCCCGGTATGCCTGGATCACCCTGGCTTCGCCTTCTTTTGTGCCACGGTTACTGATACCATGTTCCATACCTATCACACCGTCATATTTACGGCTGTAGATATATTTGAAAACATTTTTATAATTGATCTCACCGGTTGTGGGCTCATTCCGTCCGGGATTATCACCGCAATGAAATGCGGCTATTTCACTCCAGGCTGCTTCAAGATTCGGAATAATATTGCCTTCTGTTATCTGCTGGTGGTAAATATCATTCACTATCTTACACGATTTCCTGTTCACAGCGCGGCAGATTGAATATGCCTGCGGGATCCCGTTAAGGAACAATCCGGGATGATTAATAAGGGTATTAAGAGGTTCCAGAACAATTGTAAGTCCTGCCGGTTCGGCGATATCACAACAAATTCTCAGATTATCAATAACGTTTGCCGTCTGATAATCCCTGTGAAGTCTTTCATCATATCTTCCGGGAACCATTAATGCCCATTTTACACCAGTCCTTTTGAAGCATTCCACCCCCTCCTGCACCTTTTTCGTGAGCATTTCACGTACCTCAGGTTTATTAAGAACGAATGAGGTCACTGCAAAATCAGCATATAATACAAAGGGCCCCATTTCCATTCCGAGGCGGTTCATCTCATTAGCAATTTTCACCTGTTCCTCAACCGGACGGTTCATGAGACCGTTGTCGAACATTGCCCTGAAACCCTGGTCATAGCAGAATTTAATGTTGTCAATGGGATCCTGTCCGGCATGCTGGCGGAACATTCCTAAACTGGGTCCGTATTTGAGTTTAAAAGGTTCTGTCGCATCGGGAAGTGTTACCTTTCCCAAGCCGAAGACTGAAGGAGCCGCCATTGCGGCAGCTCCTGTTACAGCGGCTTTTCTTATGAATTCTCTTCTCGAGTTCATCATAATTATAAGCTTTAATCGATAATTATCTTACCATTATTTCTTTTAAGTGTTCAGCCTAATTACCCTGTTTGGCTCTTGCAGCAGCTCTTTCTGCAGCTCTTTTTGCTTCAGCAGCAGCATCATAAGCTTCTCCTGCTATGGGCACTTCTTTTGGAATATCAACTTTGCCGAATGTGAATACCTGAGGTCCGAGTTTCATATCGGAGTTCATCATTTCATCATATGTGGTTTCTTTCCCGGTATAGGCTGAAATACGACCCATAATACCAACCAATGTGGATATTGCAGTGTTTTCCAGTTCATTGAAAGGCTGGTTATTACGGATTGCTGTAACCATATCAATATGCTCCTGGACATAAGGATCCATCATAGCCCTGCTGTTCGGTTTTCCTTCACTGTCGAGAGGATAGGGGTATTTCCATATTTCGGTACCTGCAAGATCAACGATAGTATCGATGCAGTTTGTTGAACCTTTGGTTCCCTGTAATCTTTCTGCAACGCTGGTCCAGCAGCCGTTGATCTGACGGCACTGGCTGTGGAAACGTCTTCCATCTTCAAATACGTATTCGATAGAGAAATTATCATATTGATCACCTGTTACGCGTCTCAGTCTTGACCCCATACCGTGAGCTATTGTGGGATGTGCTCCCGTGAACCAGTTCATTACGTCGATATTATGAACATGCTGCTCAACAATATGGTCTCCTGATAACCATGTCCAGTTAACCCAGTCGCGTATCATCCATTCCATTTCCGTCCACGAAGGATTATTGTCGCGATGCCACAGCTTACCACCATTCCACCATACATTACCACCGACAATATCACCTATTGCACCAGCTTTTACCTGGTTATAGTTGGCTACATAATTACGCTGGTGACGGCGCTGTGTACCGGTAACAATTGTAAGTCCAAGTTCTTTTGCCTTGAGGGCGGTTGCCATTACCGACCTTGCTCCGGTTGGATCAACGCAGACCGGCTTTTCCGCAAAAATATGCTTACGTGCAGCGACAGCGGCAGCGAGATGTTCCGGACGGAAAAAAGGAGGGGTTGCCAGGATGACGATATCAACACCCGATTCAATAACCTTCTGGAAAGCATCAAAACCGACAAAACATTTGTCTTCGGGAACTTCCTGATTTTTCTGCTTCAGTATTGCAGCTCTGGCCTCATCAACACGATCCTTGAAAGTATCGCCCAAAGCAGCTATCTGAAGGTTTGGCCCGGCATTAAGGAAATTTATTGCAGCTCCTCTTCCGCGGCCACCGCAACCAATAACACCGGCTTTCAAAACCGGTCCGTCGGGCGCGGCATCGAGCCATGTACCATTATCCACCGGTGCGAACGGCTTTGGCTTCCCGCTGCTACAGCTGGTGATTATCACAGGGGCAACAGCACCGGCTGCACCAACAGCGGCTGTACCCAGAAAACTACGTCTCGAGATTCTAGATTTTTTCATAAAAGATTGATTTTATTAGAGGTTAATATTACTAACAATCAAGCCGAAAGAAGTAACCAAATGTAAATATATGGATTTAAAAAACAAAACGAGAAGGTGTAATTAATATTTTTTAACAACAAATTCCTCTAAGACATACAAGGTCCGCCGGTTGGCGGGGAGTAAATTAATGTTTTGGTTACCTATGGGGTATAGCTGATAACTAAAAGGAATATTTAAAAAAAATTACAAGATTAATTATCTGGTATATAGGTAAATAAATTTCCCCTCCTTTCAAAGGAGGGGTGACCGGGATTGCTGATTTTAGGATATTTACAATTCTGCTTTCCCGGTCGGGGTGGTTGAAACAGATTCCTCGGAAATGAACTAATTATTCTTAAAAAACCACCCCGGCCAGACCATTTATATTTTTTCATATTAGATGATTTTGTTGTCTGGCCACCCCTCCTTAAAAAAAGGAGGGGAAACTTATATCCACAAAACTTTTAAAGGTAACGTTAAAGGTGTCAGGAGTAAAAACAGGATGGATGGTAATGCTGAAAAAAGATATTAAATTTGTCCTTATAGGATTTATCACATTTAAATGTTCAGATCGCTTGTATACCAAATATTTCTCACAATTCTGGTCATCCTTGCCACCGGCTGCGGCAGCAATCCTGGCAGCGACGTCAAACAGACTGGTAACCTCCCTGTGATCCAGCCCGATTATTCAGGCATCACCATCCCTGAAAATATTACTCCTCTTAATTTCAAAATAAGAGAGAAGGGATCGGTCTATCTTGTAAAGATAAGCTCAGGAAATAATCCTGGTATAAGAATAAGATCAAAGGACGGGGTAATTACAATCCCTCAGAGAAAATGGAAGGAACTTCTGCAGTCTGCAAAGGATAAGGAGTTGAATATAGATGTCTTCATTAAGGATGAAGAAGAAGGCTGGAAAAAATATGAAACTATAAAGAATTATATTTCTTCCGAATCCATCGATCCATATCTTACTTACCGTCTTATTCACCCCGGGTACGAAAGGTGGAACGAAATATCGATTCAGCAAAGGAGCATTCAGGATTTCAAAAACTGGCCTGTCATAGAAAACAGTGTGGCAGACAGGAATTGTGTAAACTGTCATTCGTATAATAACGGAAAATCCGATGATTTTCTTTTTCATATGAGAGGAAGCCTTGGCGGGACCTATTTCTACTCAGGGGGAGAACTCAGGAAAACCAATCTTAAAACACCGGAGATGAGCAACGGATCTGTTTATCCCCGCTGGCATCCTTCAGGAAAGTTCGTTGCTTTTTCATCAAATAAGATTGTGCAGCAATTCCATACTGCCGATAACAACAAGATCGAGGTCAGTGATCTGGAATCCTCAATTGTCCTGTATGATATTGATAAAAATGAGATCATCCCGGTTGAGCTTCCCGATAAGGATAAATTTATGGATACATATCCGGAATGGTCACCCGACGGGAAAATGATGTACTTCTGCCGTGCACCCCGGTTAGCGGAAGACTATGATTACAGGCAGACCCGGTATGATCTTTACAGGATTGCTTTTGACCCCGGATCGCGTAAATTCGGGAATGCTGAACTTGTATTTGATGCAGCCGGAATGAATAAAAGTATCGCATTTCCCAGAGTATCCCCGGAAGGCAACTACCTGGTAATGACAATACAGGATTACGGATGCTTTCCGATCTGGCATAAAGAAACGGATCTTATTTCGCTTAACCTGAAGACATTTGAAACTGAGAGACTGGAATTGAACAGCGATTATTCAGAGAGCTATCATTCGTGGTCATCAAACGGTAAATGGCTACTTTTTGCCAGCCGCCGTGATGACGGACTGACAACACGGCCTTATATCGCTTACATTAACAAAGATGGCAAATCGGGTAAACCATTTATTGTACCTCAGAAAGATCCGGAATTTTATGATAGTTTTCTGAAGAGCTTTAATGTCCCGGAGTTTTCAAATGTAAAGATTGCCATGAATCCGGGAAAAATACGGGATGCAGTCAAATCTGAGGCGGTTCAGGCGAAATGGGCTGGGAAGTAACAACTCCCTCGAGGTGGTAAGGGGTATGGCTGCCAACTTAAGGAGCTTTGGGAGTAAAAGTTTCCCCTCCTTTTTAAGGCGGGGAAACTTATTTGTTTATAATCCAGATAATTACAGTAGTTTTCGCTAATAAAATATTTCTTAAGTTAACATATTGCAAGCATCCGCACTTTTAGTAGAAATAAATGAACCAAAGCCACTTCAATCAGTTTCTATCATATCTTCCCACAAGGTTATTTTTCCTGTTTATATTCCTGTTCCTGTTTTTCTTTGCCAGCCATATATTCTTCTACCAGGAAAAGACTTCACTCTTTGTCTTTTCATTTGATTTTCTGAAAGAGAATCTCCATCAGCCCGGAGGATTTCTTGTTTATCTGGGAAAATTCCTTACTTCTTTCTTCTGGTACCCGATCGCAGGAGCCCTGATTGCATCACTGGTAATATGGCTGATTGTAATTATCGGAGAGATAACAACCAGCATGACTGGTACCGGAAGAAATTTTCTTCCGCTTCTGGCCGGACTGGCCCTCTTTTACCTTCAGACCGATTACAGGTATTTGCTTTTCAATAACCTGGGAATTCTTTTTCAGCTGCTCTTTTTCCTGTTGTCAGTGAAATACTTGAAAGGCTTTCTTCCGGTTATCCTTGTACCATTATTATATTTCCTGACCGGAGGATTTACTTGGATCTTTCTGATTATGTTCTCGCTATGGCTCGTGATAAAGAGACCGGGAAAATGGTATATGGTACTGATCGATCTCTGGCTGATCAGTTTTCTTGTAATCTGGATTTCGAAAGAATTCCTGTTTTTTCAATCAGTCAGCACCCTTATACAATATCCTTTAACCCCTGATGGCACAGGGTCTCAGATGATGATATTTGTTCCGGTTGTTGTTATACTTTCACTTCTGCCGGTATTATCGCTTGTCACTTTGAGAAATCCCTTAAGAAAAAGGTTTTCAGAGAATGTCTTTTCAATTTCCGGAGTGGTTATATTATTATCAGCCCTTATCTCGATTTCAGTATTCAGAAATGACAGTAAAACCAGGCGCTATTTCATTGTCGAAAAGCTGTTTTATGAAAAGCGCTATCAGGATATAATCGATTTCAACATAAGGCATCCATCAAATAATATCCTTACAATATATCTTAATAATATTGCCTTATGTGAAACAGGGCAGCTTAATGACCGGCTTTTCAGTTTTCGTCAGAGTCCTGACGGCGGGACACTTTTCCTGAAATGGGATATAGCAGCAGAGATTTCAAGAAGAGGCGGTTATTTTTATTACACTATAGGTATGATAAATGATGCTCACAGGTGGGCATTTGAGGATATGGTTACAAGAGGTCTTACACCTGAAGGACTTAAACTGATCATTAAGACAGAGATCATTAACGGTAACTACAAAACTGCTCAAAAATATAATTCTACCCTCAGGAAAACCCTTTTTTACAGGAATGATGCCCGGGAATATGAAAAATTGCTGGTCAATGATCAGTTAATTGATTCACATCCGGAGTTAGGTGAGAAACGACGAAATAAGATCCGGACTGATTTTATTTCGATCACAGATGATCCGGTCATAAATATTGAAAGGATTCTTGCCACTGATTCTCTGAACAGGAAAGCCTACGAATACAAGCTGGCATGGCTGCTTCTGAAAAAGGATTACCGCGGGATCTCCGGTGAATGGAATAATCTTGAGAAATATGGTTTCAAAAAAATACCTGTCCACGTTGAAGAAGCAGCAGTTGCCATAAAAGTTCTCTATACCGGACAATTACCTCCTCCCGGTAATCTCATGATCAATCCGGATACTGAGGTACGTTTTGAAAGGTTTCTTCAGACGTTCCAGGCATTCGGAAATAATCCCAAATCAGCAGAGCCGGCGCTGCGGAAGCAGTTTGGTAATACGTTCTGGTATTGGACTTTTTATAACTGACCTCACCCCAACCCCTCTCCCGGGGGAGAGGGGCTATAATGTTACGGATTTTAAGTCCCCCTCTCCTCCGGGAGAGGGGGATTTAGGGGGTGAGGTCGAAAAAATTCATTAATACCCCGGAGCCTGTTCCAGCTGAGGTGCCTTATTAACCTCAGAGCGCGCAAGCGGTATCCAGTAATACTTATTACTTTCCCATTTTCTTTCGTCAGGTTTTGCTGTCAGGTCGTATTCCCATTCCCAGTCGCCATTAACAAATTCCTTGACTTTCATTTCAAATACATCGGTGATTACTGTTGGAGCGGTCATCCATCGGCGCATATCATACCACTGATGGCCTTCCGCAAAATGTTCAATGTATCTTTCGTGACGCACCCATTTTCTTGCCTCTTCCTGATCTGAAGTCACCCGGTCAGGTAATCCTGCACGGTTACGTACCATGTTAAGTGCATTAAGTCCGTTCTGTATCTCTGCCCCTCCAATTTCTATACAGGCTTCTGCATAATTCAGAAGGATTTCGGCATAACGGAATTCCACCCAGTGATTGGTATTTCTGTAATACTGCCCGACAGTAGCCGGATCCATGAATTTTTTGATATAATAACCGTTCTTGGTCCCGTTCCATGCTTCGATCTGACCCTGACGGGAATCAACACCGGGAGTTTTAATTGTACGATCCATATTATACAGGTGTCCCGTCTGTACTCTGTTTGTGGGATCGAATGCTGCGCGGTCGGCGGGACTGGACTGCCATGGTGCCCCGTGATATAATACGGTTCCATAGAAACGTGCTTCACGACCAACATAAGGATTCCTCTGCGGATCAGCGGCAAGTTCAGCGGCAGTTGCTGTACGGAGTACCTGGTTCCCGGAATTGTATTTATCCCAAACAAACGGGGTACCGTCAGCCATCTCATATTGCCTTACCGCAGGTTCTGTAGGATTATTGTTGCCCCAGTTGTGATACCCGCATGGACCGAACCAGATATTTGCCCTGTTTTGATTACCTCCGGTGAGCGGATACTGAATTGCCCATATGGTTTCACTGTTCCAGGCACCCTTCTGATTGAAGATGCCAAAATAAGTGTCGGCAATTGCCTGAACATCAGCTTCTGAATATCCTCCTGAAGGCGGATCTGCAACAGTCCCGACAAGAGAATAAGTACCATAAGTTCCGTCCATTACAGCCTTGGCAGCATCTCTTGCAGCAGTCCAGCGGGCAGCCTGACCGCCTGTCCCGAGGGAAACGAGGGTCTTTGTGGGTTCATAGCCGCCATTTACCAGATCGCTTGCACAGAAAAGCAAAACTCTTGATTTCAGTGCAGCAGCTGCACCTCGTGTGGCTCTGCCCTGTTCCATTTTTGCAGGTAGATTGGCAATTGCATCATCTATATCTGAAAGCACCTGATCGAGGGTTTGCTGAAAAGTTGACCTCTTGATTGTAAGAAAATCACCACCAAGTACAAAGGGCTCCGTTGCAATAACAGCTCCTCCATAGTTCATGAGGATCATTGCATATTCAAATGCCCTGAGGAAATATGCTTCTCCTTTAACCTGGGCTTTAAGAGCTTCTTCTGTTGAAGTCGGTGCAGGGACATCATCAATACTTGCCAGAATTGTATTAATATTCTGAATATTCTGGTAAATGTAATTCCAGCGCAGGAACCCTGCATAACCTGTATTGGCGAAGTATCCCAACTGATCCGGGCTCATTGTCCCTTTAAGGTTAACATAGTTGGCCGGACGGTGGATACATAATGTCTGGTCGGTCGCTGAAGAAAGAAGATCTTCACGCATGCCAAGGATACCATTATCAGTATTACCTCCCAGCCTGTCATAACATTTGCCAAGATAGGCTTTTGTAACATTTATATCGGCAAATACAACCTGTTCGTTAAAAGTACTTACAGGATCCTGGTCCAGCACATCCGTGCAAGAGGTGTGTAAGAACAACAGAGCCGATATTGCTATTATATAACTGAATATTTTTTTCATATTGGTATAATTTTTATTTCTCATTAATTAAAAGGAAATGTTTGCTCCAAAGGCAAATGTTTTCATTATCGGATATACTCCTGCACCGTTAGCTTCAGGATCAAATTTCTTTGTTGCACGCCATAACAATCCAAGATTGTTCCCTGAGAAATAGACATTTGCATTTGAGATACCAATACGGCTGAAGATCTGATTTGGTATTTGATAAGAAAGTACCAGGTTCTTCAGGCGGCAATAAGCGGTATTGTCAAGCCAGTAAGTACTCATATTGACGGCATGAGCCCAGTAGAAATCGTTACGGTTGAAGGCTCTGGCTATATTCGTATTTTTGTTGCTGGTTGTCCAGCGGTCATCATAAGTCCACTGGAAATAATTACCGGCCTCACCGCGTCTTTCATCATAGTGATTGAACTTATAGAATTTACCCTGACCCTGAAACATCAATGATAAAGTAAGACCTTTCCAGCTGGCATCAAGGTTAAGCCCGTAATATGTTTCCGGTACATCAACCTCGTCAATAAGGATCCTGTCATCACCATCGATTTTACCATCCCCGGAAACATCCTCGAAGATAAGGTCACCTGGTTTTGCGTTTGTCCAGTGAGGATAACTGAGCGCTTCATCATCAGCAAAAACACCTATACATTTATACATCAACCAGGCATTATAAGGATGACCGGTTTCTCTCTGCCAAGGAACCGCCCTTTCGGGTTCATCCTTGAAAACAACTTTGTTATGGTTATAACTGAAATTTCCGGTGACATCAAGGCGAAGATCGGATGTAATATTCTTATGAAAACCTGCTTCCGTCTCAAAACCTGTATTATCAACCCGTGCTATATTCTCGTTCGGAAGTGACAGCCCTGTAAAATCCGGAACAGATGCATCCCTGGCGGCAAGAATATCTTCCCTTTTATTCTTGAAAAATTCAAAATTAAAATGAATTAGGTCATTCAGCCATTTTGATTCAAAGCCTATATTCCTTGTAGTCTGTGTTTCCCAGGTTATATTCGGATTTGCAATGGTTGGTGGCCCTACAACGGATTCGATCGCTCCACTTGTACCAAATGACATTCCGGCGCCCAGTCCAAAACTGTTCATATACTGGAAAGCAGTACCCGGGTCCATACCCATCATTCCCCATGAAGCTCTCAGCTTGAAATAATTTATAAATGGAATGTAATTCTTCCAGAATCCTTCTTCAGAAGCACGCCATCCCACCATAAATCCGGGGAAGTAACCCCAGCGGCTCTCAGGCGGGAATTTAAGTGATCCGTCTGCCCGGAATAATGCTTCGGCAAGATATTTTCCCCTGAAGTCGTAGGTGGCACGCCCGATATATGATTTACGTGCATAGATCGAGGCCTGTCCGTCTGTGTTTTGATTCAGGTTTGCTCCGGCATCCATTGTCTGTATAAGGGATGAAATATAAAGCTGGCGGTAACCTCTGAACCAGTTATAATCATTTGTATATTGTTCAAATCCGCCGTAAAGGAATACATTGTGGTCTCCGAATTTCCTTGTAAAAGTGGCCCCCAGGTTAATCGTCTTATTCTGAGTCCTGTCAAATCTTTCCGTATTCTCAGGAGATGAAAGCCCCCTGAGTGTTGGTTTCATGGGCATATCAGTCACGAATCCCGTCTGAGGATCCTTCGTTGCCTCGTCCCAGTTCGGATAATAAAGAACCCACGGCTTGTAGAAAGCTTTCTGGTAATAATTTGTCAGGTCATAGCTATATATGGCATTCAGTGACAGACCCTTTACAAAGGGAATAGTCAGAGTGGTGTTGAATGAGCTCAGTAACCTGTAAGTTTTCTGGTCATTTTTCCCACCTTCAAATGTTGATGTTACAACAGGATTATCGCCATATTCAATGTCAGGACCGGGCAGACCGTTAGGCCAGAATGACCAGTTGGTCGGTACGAGGCGGGTTGACTGCCCTACAATTGCATCAGCGCTTTTATAAGGATAAACGCGGTTTACCTGGAATCCGGCAAGCTCAATCCCTGTCTTGAGCCAATCCGTGATAGGCATATCAACCTTGGCACGTACGTTATATTGATTATATTTAGTGGAGGATTGCTTATAAAATGATTCATCTCCTTTAAGTCCGATAGAAACATAATACAACATTCCCTTTGATCCTCCGTCCATTGTCAGATTATGACGGTAAGTTGTTGTCCATTTCTTAATAAGATCCCCATACCAGTCAGTATTGGGATGCTTCCACGGATCTGCACCTGATCTGAACAGTTCAATATCTGCATCAGTATAGGTTCTCGACTTACCGGTTGATACCTGGTATTCTGAAAGCATGGTGGCATATTCAGCAGCATTTGTGACATCGGGTATCACTGTCGGGGTTTGAAAGCCCTGGTAGAATTGGTAATTAAGTCTTGTCTTACCTTCCGTTCCTTTCTTAGTTGTGATAAGGATTACGCCATTGGCAGCCTGGGCTCCGTATATTGCAGCTGAAGCATCTTTAAGGACAGACAGGCTTTCAATATCATTTGGATCTATTTCATCCATATTACGACCGGGTACTCCGTCAATGATAACCAGAGGTGCGGTCTGACTCTGGGCAGATCCTGGATTCCTGTCACCTCCGAGGGTGCTTCTGCCTCGTACAAGTATCCTTGTTCCGTATTGTCCCGGTTCACCGTTATTCTGGATAACTACTGATCCGGGTAAGCGGCCTCCGAGAGATGTTGAAACGTTTGGCGCCGGAACAGACTGAATACTCTGACCGGAAATTGAAGTTACCGAACCAATAACGTTTGCACGTTTCTGTGTTGAGTAACCAACTACCACAACTTCATCAAGGTCTGTCACCTCACCGGCAAGGACCATATCAACGACGTTCCTGCCGCTTATTGCAGCTTCCTGGGTAACATAACCGATAAAGGAAAACACAAGAGTTGCATTCCTGTCAACATTGGCGATGGTGTACTTTCCATCGACACCGGTAATAGCACCGAGGGTGGTGCCCTTTACAAGGACATTCACACCGGGCATTGCAGAACCTGTTGCAGCATCGGTCACAGTCCCGGAAACAGATATCTGCTGTACTACATAAGGATCATCCGGCGCAAAGGACAACGCCGGAAACGTTAATCCTGACACCAGTATAAAAACAAGAATTTTTGCAGCTAAAGGTAATCTGCAAAAACTCACATCAGGCCATTCCGGCCAAAAAAAACGGGTAGTTTTTTTCATACAATTACACTATTAGTTAGTTAGTTAAAAACCTAAATGCATCCCCGGAAAAATTCCCGATGGATTTCTACGATTAGGGAAGGAAAATTAAGTTTTTTTAACTGAATAAAAAAATTTATTACAATGATTTCCTGATTTAACGCTTAAAGTGTTTGGTTTGAATCTGGAACCCAAAACCTGGAACCTGAAACCAGGAACCTGGAACTTTGAATCCGGAACTATTTCCAGATTAAATTATTGAGAAACTGTATTCCCGGTATTTTCGTCAAATTCACAAACCACCCTGAAACCAACGTGGAAGCAGTCGGAATACCACCAGATGCTCTTCGGGATCTGCGGATCGGTTTTCAGCCATTCATCAGTCTTTGTGTACCCCCTGGCAGCACTCCTGACACTTCCTGCCATATCCATGAATGATCCGCCTCTGACGACGTATTCCTCTCCTGTTTCAGGCCCGGAAGGATCCTTAATGATTCCTTCAGGATATTCTGAATAAGTCCCGCTCTGGTACCAGTCGGAACAGAATTCGGCAACGTTTCCGAGCATATTCTTCAGACCAAAAGGATTAGGTTTGACCATCTCCGGAGGTTGGGTTTTAGATGGACTGTTACCTTTATATATAATATATGTATTGATGACAGTTGTATCATTCTTTGAAAGTTTTGCCCTGAGACCCGACTTTTCAAACTTAGTCGGATCACCAGGGAAGAAATAGGGAGTTTCAGTTCCTGCCCTGCAGGCATATTCCCACTCAGCTTCCGTCGGCAGCCGGTATGTTTTACCTGTCACCTGTGAAAGCCATCTACAGTATGTTTCAGCCGCATGATGAGTAAAGGAGATTGCTGGCCTCCGTCCCATTCCCCATCCCTGGTCAGGCTGCCCGTAAGGTGGTGTCGCACCTGAAATTGCATCGGTTTCAGCTGCCTGCTTAGACCGTATTCCTTCTGTATCGGTACTCCTACCTTCAGCAGATGTCTGGGCATAGAAAGTAAGATATTCATCCCAGGTAACTTCAACCTCGGCCATGAAAAAAGGACTAAGTTCAACTTCTCGTACAGGACCCTCATCTTCTCTTCTGAATGGCTCATCTGCAGGACTCCCCATTTTAAATGTCCCCCCGGGGATTGCCATCATATTGAATGATACGGAGGAATTTGGTATCAGCTCGGTGAAGGATTTGAATTCAACAACCTTTGCAGGCTCGGTATATATCTCCCTGGGTGCCGAAGATGCTGCTCCAAATGTCTTATTACTGCCATGAGTATAACCTTCCATATAATGGCCGGCATTGAGATGACAATTTATACAATGAAGATCAGGGGTTTTCTTTGTCTGCTTATAATAAAGGTGAGCATCCTCTCCTTCTTTTGTCAGCTCGGCAGGAAAAAGATTTTCATGGCATTTTATACAGCTGCTTTCATATGCGTGGATACGCGCATTCTCCAGTCTTCCCTTCTCATCCCAGTCAAATGATGCAGAATCTTTTGTCCAGTAAGCCCACAGATCCCTTAATCCGGTAGTCGCTTTTGCCCACAGATATCCATCCCCTTTCGGAGGAATATGACATTCGGCACAACCAGTGCGGTCACCTGATTTTGTCTCGTAATGCACCGATCTTTTCCAGGCATTGTCGGCTGCAGGATGGATGTGACACGACATGCAATATTCATTTGTTGAGGTCTTTTCAATAGCCTTACCTCCTCCGAGTATTAACAGAATCCCCAGAATCAGTCCGGGAGTGAACCATAACAGGAACTTCTTCATCATCGTCATTTATAACCGGATGAAGATAAAAAAAATATTCTTTCCAATAAAGACAGAAAAATTTATCATTTAAACTCGTAGAAGATAAATCCAGGAAAAAAGATCTGCGATGGGGTTGACGTTATTTAACCGCAAAGACCGCTAAGGATTCGCAAAGTTCGCAAAGTGTTATAATTGATAAAAAGCCCTTGTCGTACTTTGCGTAAGAACTTTGCACACTCTGCGGTTAAAAAAAGGATTTTTATCGTATCAGCCACAAAAACCGCTTCTTCTTCCAGAGTAAAAAATTACGTTCGTAAATGTTATTTTTACAAATTAAGATTTTATAGAATGAAAAGAACGATCATAACTTTTATATTATTACTGTTTGTATTAACGCTTCACTCCCATCCCTGGAAACCATCCCATTATGTAATTATCGATACCGACGGGGGGATAGACGATATGAGAGCAATTACCATGCTTCTGGCTTCTCCCGATGTAAGGATTCTTGGAATAACTACTTCCGGAGGCGCTCTTTCAGCTCAGAATGCATATGTTAAGGTTAAAAGTCTGCTGAACTCATTATATCACGAGGGGATCCCTGTCGGAACCGATACTGACGGCAGATACAGGATGAAGGAAATGCCTTTTGCTTTACAGACTGTATGGGGTAATGAAGATGGAATCGACCCTATTAATGCCCCTGATAATCTCAGTATAATATCCGGTCTGATCTCTGCCGAAAAGACTAAGATATCCTTTGTATGTCTGGGAAGTATGACAACAGCTCTCAGGGCTCTGAGGAATATTCCCGATTTCAGCCGGCAGGTAAAGGAAATAGTGTGGAGCGCCGATGAGTCAGGTTATCTGAACGGATTCAATTTTAAGATCGATAAAGATGCGTCCGAAGCAATGCTTAAACAGGAAATCCCGTTCATGATTGTCAGGAGCATGTCTGCTCAGCAGGGTGATCTTTACACTGATGAACTGATAAGCGCTCTGGGGAAGGTTAAAACTCCATATGCAGCCAGGATCTCATCATTCTTCAATAATGAAGTCTCAAAATCACACAGATTTTCTTATTTCGGAACCGACGAAATGGTTGCAGTATTTCTTCATTATCCATCACTTTTTGTGAATAAGGCGAACGGGATCATTTCAGAAAGCACACCGGCAGATCCTGAGGGAATAAGAGAAAGCACCATCAGGATACTTAAGGGTGAAACGGTTCAGAGAAATCAGGTCATAAAAGATCTTCCTCAGAACCCCGGATTTTACTATGATGACATAAATCCATCGGTAAATGAGATTATCAGCAGATATGGTATCGATGAATGGACATCGGGGGTCCTTGCAAATGAGCTGCACAGACATCTGGGAACATTTGCCATTATCGGGGTGAAGATGGGGATACGTGCAAGAGAATATTTCAATACCGGTGTCGATGAATTCACAGCAGTTTCGTATGCCGGATCAACTCCGCCGCTAAGTTGCATGAATGATGGTTTGCAGGTAAGTACCGGCGCGACTCCGGGACATGGATTACTGACTGTCAGAAATGATACAATCCTTTCTCCTTCTGTTGAATTTACATATCTGAATCGTAAAATCAGGTTGACACTTAAGCCTGAAATAGCGAACAAGATCACTTCTGAGTTAAAGGAGATAAACTTCATCTATGGCCTTGACAGTAATATTTACTGGGAACTTGTAAGGAAAAATACAATTAAGTACTGGCGGGACCTGGACAGGCATGAGATATTCGAAATCGAACCACTTCTTTAGCGGCTTTCTACCGGCCCGGCCCGGCTTGCTTCGTGGTACAGTCAATGCGAGGAGACCCGCCCCAGGCCATAGCCGTCAACTTAAGAAGTTTTGGGGATAAAAGTTTCCCCTCCTTTTTTTAAGGAGGGGTGGACAGACCATAAAATCATCTAATGTGCAGAAATATAGAATTTCTGGCCGGGGTGGTTTATTTTATTCTGAGAACCAAGTTCCCGTTAGCTAATTCCTTTTTAACCACCCCGGCCGGGAAAGCAGAAATGTAAACATATCATAAATAGCAATCCCGGCCACCCCTCCTTTGAAAGGAGGGGAAAGTTATTTAGCTATATTCCTGATAGTTACAATAGTTTTCGTTATTATTGCATTTCTTAGGTTGACGGTTATGCGCCCCAGGCGGGTCGACGAAGCAATCCGTCCCGAATCATTTGTTATACTCATCGAAGAAGTCATTCCCCTTATCATCCGTCAGAATGAATGCGGCCATGTTCTCAACCTTTATCTTCCTGACTGCCTCCATCCCAAGATCTTCAAAGTCGACCACTTCAACCGATTTAATATTTTCAGCTGCAAGGATTGCTGCCGGCCCTCCGATTGATCCCAGGAAGAATCCTCCATACTTTTTACACGAGTCAATAACCGCCCTGTTGCGGTTACCTTTGGCCAGCATGACCAGCGATCCGCCCATACTCTGGAACAGATCGACATACGTATCCATTCTCCCTGCTGTTGTAGGACCGAAACTGCCTGATACCATACCCGCGGGTGTCTTGGCAGGACCGGCATAATATACCGGGTGATTCTTAAAATACTCCGGCATTGGTTTGCCTCCGTCAATTATCTGCTTTATCCTTGCATGTGCAATATCACGTGCAACGATCAGCGTCCCCGAAAGACTGAGCCTCGTTCTGACAGGATATTTTGTAAGCTGTGCAAGGATCTCCTTCATGGGCCTGTCAAGATCAACCTCAACAGGTTTATCTAGTTCCGGAGCCTTTTCGGGCATAAAACGTTCAGGATTCTTTTCAAGCTCTTCGAGAAAAATGCCATTTTCGGTTATTCTTGCTTTTATATTACGGTCGGCACTGCAGCTTACTCCCAGCCCGACAGGACAAGAAGCAGCATGACGGGGTAAACGTATTACTCTGACATCATGAACGAAATATTTACCTCCGAACTGGGCCCCCACCCCGTATTCCTGACATATTTTCTCAATCCTTTTTTCCCATTCAGTATCCCTGAATGCCCTGCCGCTCTCATTTCCCGTAAGCGGAAGATGATCAAGATATCCCGCCGATGCTTCTTTTACAGCCTTCAGGGTGGCCTCGGCTGATGTGCCACCAATAACCAGGGCAAGATGATATGGCGGACAGGCAGATGTACCCAGATCCTTAATCTTTTCCTTGACAAACCGGATCAGGGATTCCTCATTCAGAAGCGATTTTGTCTGCTGATACAAAAAGCTTTTATTGGCTGATCCTCCTCCCTTTGTAACAAAAAGGAACTCGTATGATGTTCCCTCAACCGAATAAATATCGATCTGTGCCGGCATATTTGTACAGGAGTTCTTTTCATCAAACATCGTATACGGTACAATCTGTGAATACCTTAGATTTTTATCCCGGTATGTTTCAAATATGCCTTTTGAAAGGTGAAGCGCATCATTGGCTCCCGTCCAGACCTGTTCGCCTTTTTTACCGATCACTATTGCAGTACCTGTATCCTGGCACCATGGAAGTTCACCTTTGGCTGATATAACCGAGTTGCGAAGCATCGTATATGCAATGAAGCGGTCATTATCGCTTGCTTCAGGATCGTCAATAATTTTCCTGAGTTTTTCTGTATGGGATGTCCTTAGGAAAAATGAGAGATCCGATATTGCTGTTCTGGCAAGAAGTTCAAGCCCGGCGGGATCGACTTTAAGAATTTTTCTTCCCCCGGCTTCAAGAGTTGTCACAAATTCTTTTGTGAGCAGTCTGTATTCTGTCGTGTCCTTTTCGATCTGAAAAGGTTTTTCATAAATAAAATCTGCCATTTACTTCTTTATATTTCTGAAAATTTAAATTTATTCTTTGCTCTAATTCCCTTTGGTTTCATCTGAAGGTCACAACATTCAACATGATGATCGTGCTGGAAGACCAGAATATGATTTTTTGCGAGCGCTTCTTCGAGCATGCTCCTCTTCTCATCAATGGTCCTGAGCGATTCAATATCGTAGCTCATGTTCCAGATCAGCGGCAGATGTGCAAGAGTAGGTATCAGATCGCCGGTATAAACAAGTGTTCTGCCGTTATAATCAATAACCGGGATCATCAGTCCGGGTGTATGACCATAGCAGATCCTGACAGAAACCCCTTTAAAGAGTTCTCCTTCTTCATCAACCAGATTAAGTTGACCGCTGTCCAGGATCGGAATAAAATTTTCCTCAAGAAATGCATCCTCCTCCCTTGGATTATTCTTTACTGCCCATTCCCATTGTGCCCTGCTCACATGATGTATCGCATTGGGAAAAACAAGTTCAAAACCGGTTCCTCCCGGCTTATTCCTGACACAACCGCCGCAGTGATCGGCATGCAGATGTGTCAGAACGACATCTGTGATATCCTCTGCATTATATCCCCGGTTCATGAGTCCTTCTGTCAATCCTTCTCCATTGTGAAGGTGCACATGTCTGAAGAATTTCTCATCCTGTTTATCGCCCCAGCCTGTGTCGACAAGTATAACATGACCGTCAGTTTCAACGACCAGTGCCCGCAGTGTCAGAACAATAAGATTGTTTTCATCAGAGCTGTATACACGTGACCAGAGAGCTTTCGGCACCACTCCGAACATAGCACCTCCGTCGACTTTAAAGTTCGCGATATTGAATAGACTGACTTTCATTTTGCATTAGATTGACAGTTCCGGATTTAAGGTTCCAAGTTCAAGATTCAAGATTCAGAACACTGAAACTTTGAAACTCTGAAACTCTGGAACCAGCCTTCTCCGCCAGTTGGCGGAGAAGGCTGGCAAAACCTGAAACCTGAAACTTGAAACATATTTAAATAACAATCTACCAATGGTTTATGTTAAATTTGTTTTATCTTGTTTTGCTTTTTTTCTTTGATGTAAGCTGATACATAATTCTCATCAGGAGCCTTAAGGTCTGATATGAGAACCAGCCGTTGACCTTTGTAAACCATGTCCTTCTCCTGTTAAATTCCTCCAGTGTGACCTCTCTGCAGTCATTCTTTATAATATCTGTAAGTATGTCATCAAATTTTCCTGTGAATTTTTCGTCGAGGATACCGACATTGATCTCGACACTGGCATAATCGCTCAGATGGTTCATATTATAGCTCCCCACAGTGCTCCATTTACCGTCAACAGTTGCCACTTTGGCATGGAGATTTGAGGGAAGGTATTCATAGATCCTGATCTTATTCCTTAGTATAAAATCATAAAGGAACTCTGTTGCTCTTTTGAACATCGGCGCATCCGATTCGGCAGAAAACACCACTGAAATATCGACACCTCTGAGACCGGCATTTTTCATTAATTTCCTTTCATTTCTGCCGGGCAGGAAATAGCTGTTGAAAATGATCATTTTATTCTGTGCCATCCGGAACATCTCCCTGTAACTTCTCCAAATCTCCATTTTATTACGGTACCAGTTGTTCAGAAGCACCTTTAGTTTAATATCCTCCCTGTAAAATTTATGTGTTTGAACAATTTCATGTGACCTTTCCTCTTTAGGTATGAATGTTTTATTCCAGAGCTTTTTAAGAATTGACAGAGTATGTACACATTCGGGACCTTTAAAAAGGACTGCGAAATCGAGCCATTCTTTTTTCCCCGGAGTACCATGATAACGGTTTGCGAAATTCATTCCCCCTATTACGGCAACTTCACCATCAACCATTACTACTTTAGAATGCAGCCGCAGGCTGAGCTGAAATCCCTTTGTAATAAACGTTGGTGAAAAGAACCTGAAAAGAATTCCTGAATTTTCGATGCTGTCTATAAATTCTTTTGAAAGGTATTTTGTTCCGTATGCATCAAGAAGAAGGTATGTGCGGACGCCTCTTTTTGCTGCCCTGATGAGAGCGTTGGCCATACGGATGCCGGTCTCATCTTCGTCGAGTATATATGTCTGGAAATGAATAAAATGTTTTGCTTCGTTGATTATTTTTTCGACTGCAGCAAAAAAAGGTTCCCCTCCGCGGAGAAGTTCAACATAATGTCCTCCCTTATATTCATTCAGGTTTGATCTCCTTCTCATAAACAATCAGGGTGTTGTCGCTGTTTACAAATATAAGACTTTAATGCATCTTTATATATGATCGGACAATTCAGGATGAAACTTTCCGTTAAAGTTAAAAATCCGGTTAATGGCAGTCATCTGCCATAATTTCCGGATAAAATAACGGCATTGATTTTGAGGGAACAGAGCATAACTTAAAATAAAACTACTTTAAAATGAAAAAAACATCTTTACTATTGGCTTTTATTGCAATAATCAGCTTTTCGGTTTCGGGGCAGGATTATAAGACAAGTGTCGGTTTAAGGGCAGGTCTGCCTTATGGTCTGACCGCAAAACATTTTTTGTCAAAGACCAATGCAGTTGAAGGGATATTAGCCAGCAGCTGGGGAGGTTTTGTCATAACCGGGCTTTATGAAAATGAACACTGGACCGGACAATACCCCGGATTGAACTGGTTCTGGGGTGCAGGAGCACATATTGGTTTCTGGGATGCTGACAGGAATCCGAATTTTGATGAAACATATGGAGGAAACGCAGTTCTTGGTCTGGATGCAATTCTGGGTCTTGAATATACATTTGATGAAATTCCGTTGAATCTATCACTTGACCTTCTTCCAACATTTAGCATCATCGGTTATACCGGCTGGGGAGGAATAAACGGAGCGATATCAGTCAGATACGTTTTCTGATTTCTTTGCGTACTCTGCGTACAGCTTTGCTAACTTTGCGGTTAATTTTTATATAAAATATTTTGTATTAATCAAAAAACGTGTTTTCTTTGCATCCGCGTTTTTTGATTTTATACATGGTCCATTCGTCTAGTGGTTAGGACGTCAGGTTTTCATCCTGGTAACAGGGGTTCGATTCCCCTATGGACTACAAAATAAAATCTGATCGCAATGATTATCAATGCTTTCGGATTTTTTATTGCCTGTTTTTCCCCACATCTTCTCCACCAGGATAAAAACTCATAAGGTTGTCGTGCTTTGCCATCCGTAGCTCTCTTTGACCTCCTAAGCATAGCGGAGGAGGTGGCGAAGGATGGCGGTCAGGCAGTCCTGCAGTCGTGCGATCTTATATCTTCGGACTTCTGACTCTATAAATATACCAGTATGCCAGCGGAATAAAGAACAGACTTACAAATGTCCCCAGTGACATTCCTCCTATAAGAGCCAGAGCCATGGGCCGCTGAAGCTCGGATCCGATACCTGAACTGAAAAGTATTGGCGCTGTTGATACAAGCGAAGCCATTGCAACCATCACTATCGGTTTTAATCTTCGGGAACCTCCGGTATAAATCGCTTCCTTAAGCCCCAGTCCTGCCTTCCGCAGATTATTTATAGTGTCAACCTTCAGTATGGAGTCATTGATGATAACTCCCGACATTACTATCAGTCCGATCATTGTCATAATGTTTATAGTTCCTCCCCAGAGCTTCACAAGAAGCAACGCTCCGGCAATATCAATAGGGATCTCAAGAAGAACAATTAAAGGTTGCACGAGCGATTCAAACTGTGCCGCAAGAATAAAATACAGGAGCAGCAGCGCCACGATCAATACTATCGTAAGCTCTTTGAAAAGTCTCTGACCCGAGATTAGCCCGCCGCTGAACCTTACATCAAGTGCAGGATCTTCTGTAACAAGCGCCCTTATCTCTCCCGTGACCCTTGCAGGCGTATTGGTCTCGATATTCATATTTAAAGGCACATACTCGCTGTGCATCCCTCCTTTTATTGTCTTATAATCATGTACCCTCTGTACCTTAACAACTTCACTGACAGGAACTGATATGTTTGTCTTACTCAGGACATACTCCGAGGATATAATATCGCTTATCTGCTTTTCTTTTCCCGACAGCACTATGGGAAGCAATTCATACGATGCCCTTAATTCACCGATATTGTTCTTGTTCAGCGATGTTTTCAGAGTGTTGTACAGTGTCATCGGATCAATTTCATACAGGAGCATTTTGTCTGCATCGAGCCTCAGAAGTATTTTATCCTCCAGCGAAGGTGGAGTAATACCTGCATCCGGCCATCTTTGCTGAAGCTTATCCACAACACCCGTCATCTGATCGACAGGAGGCACCTGCTTTTCCTTCACCAGGCTCACTTCGACAATAAGTGGCGATTCCGAGGCTGAAAAAATCTTTTCAAAAATATTCTGCTGCGGCTTTACATCAATGGTGGCTCCGGGATAATTATTACTTATAAATTCATAAGCATTTTTCTCAATATCATTCCGAAGCTGGTAATCGTTTGCTTTCACGTAAACCCTTGCCTGCGTGTATGACTGATCATAGTCACGGTTGAAAAGGAATTGCTGTTCCCCGATAAATAAATTTGTCTGCATGACGAGAGGTCTGGTGTAATCAACCATTTCCTTTATCCTTCTAAGATTCTCATTAATATCAATGTTCTCATTCCAGTCGACTGACACTACAATCTCATCCTGTTTTACCGCGGGGAATTTTTCCTTTTCCATGCTGATGAACTGCCACACCATCAGCAGTATTATCAGCAGGAATGTTATCATTGAAGCCCTGCGATATCTGAAGAAAAAGTTCATCCCTGCTTCATACCTGTTTTCCAATCCTTTAAGGCTGATTTTTCTGACAATCTTTGTCAGGACCCCCTCTTTTCCGCTTTTATAAACAAGGTAATAAATGGTGGGAAG
>JAKQPD010000168.1 GCA_029564935.1 Bacteroidota bacterium | reverse complement strand
ACAATAATGTGCCCCAGGATAGATGTTACGGCTATCGATATGCGATCCGGACTGAATCAGGTTATACAGCTGATTATCAGTACAGGATTCTCAAGGATACCGGCCTATTCCGAAACCTTCGACAATGTGAAAGGTATCCTCTATGCCAAGGATATACTGCCTTTCATGAGCAATCCTGATAATTTCAAATGGCAGTCTTTACTGAGAGAACCATATTTTGTTCCGGAAACAAAAAGGATCAGCGACCTGCTTAAAGAGTTCCAGATCAAAAAAATACATATGGCTGTCGTAATTGACGAATATGGAGGAACAGCCGGAATAGTGACCCTCGAAGATATCCTGGAGGAAATTGTAGGGGAAATTACCGACGAGAGTGATGATGATAAGGTTCCTTACCGTAAAATAGATGATCACAATTATGTTTTTGAAGGCAGGATCCTGCTGAATGACATTATCAAGATATTAAATCTCGGTGCCGATCCCTTTGAAGAAGTCAGAGGGGAATCGGAAACACTGGCAGGACTGATCCTTGAAATTACCGGCGAGATCCCGGTGCAGAAACAGGTAGTTAAATACAAAAATTTTACTTTCACGATCGAATCAGCCGACAGAAGAAGGATCAAGGAAGTACACGTAGAAATAAATAATGATAATGACAAAACCTAAAAAGAATATCCTCCTGATAACTTTCACATTAATAATTCTTTCAGGAGGATGCAGGGACATAGCCGTCCCAAAGCCAAAAGGCTATTTCAGGATCGATCTGCCTGACCACAGCTATACCGGAATAAGTGATAGTATTACAAAGTCACATAATCTTCCGCTTTCTTTCGAATATCCCTCGTATGGCAAATTATCATTTGAACAGGACAATTATTCCGAACCCGGATGGTTCAATATAAGCTTCCCCCCCTATAAGGCAAAGATTTATCTGACGTATTTAAACATTAATAATGATCTCGAACAGTTGATGGAACAGACGTATAAGCTGAACGTCAAAAACCATATTATAAAAGCCGATGCAATAGATGAACAGGTAATAAATGATCCTCAGAAGAATATGTACGGGATCCTGTATGATCTGAAAGGAAATACAGCAACTGCAGTTCAGTTTTTTGTTACCGACAGTTTGAAACACTATCTGAGGGGTTCGCTTTATTTTGCATCCGAACCTAATTCAGATTCACTTGCACCGGTAATCGGATTCTTCAGGGAAGATATTGTTCATCTTATTGAAACCCTGAGATGGAATGATAAATAACGGGGAGCCTTCTGATGGGTTGTATCACGAAACACTATCTTAACGAATCGACCATACTTGGAGTCTGGAAGATAGAGGAGGATATCCGGACCCTCAGGGCTTTGGTGGAATTAGATGAAGATGACAGGAAGAGATACAGGGTATTCAAAAGCAACTCGAGGAAGCTCGAATTTCTCAGCGTAAGGGCCTTGCTTGCTGAATTGCTCGGGAAAGAAGCAAGGATAGTATATAATAAGAACAATAAACCGTTTCTAAAGGACGGATCGAGGTTCATAAGCATTTCACATTCACACAAGCTGACGGCTATAATTTGCAGCAGCGATGAGAAGGTAGGAATAGATCTTGAATATATGAGCGCAAATATCGGCGCCATTGCATTCAAATTCCTGAACAGGAAGGAGAAGGTGACAAAAAACCCGGATAACCGTAAATACCATCTTTATATTCACTGGTGTGCAAAAGAATCATTATACAAGATCTGCGATAAGGAAGGTATAAGCTTCAGGAATAATATAAGGATTTTCCCGTTTGAAGTGCAGGAATCGGGAGAAATAAAAGGTGAGGTCAGGACAAGGAAGATTAATGAATCCTTTGATCTCTTTTATTCCAGGTATGATAATTACGCAATTGTGTGGACAAAAAAGAATTATGGCAGCAATAAAGTTCCCGGGGAAGGTCAGCCTCTCACTGCTTCTCGACCCCGATAAAATACAGGACAGAGAGCTGGGCGGCATTCTCGATGTGGCGGTACGGTCGGGTGTAGACTATATTATGACAGGTGGCAGCCTCACATTCCGCAGTGTTGATGATCTTATCCGTTCTGTTAAGGAATATTGCAGGATACCGGTAGTGCTTTTCCCGGGAAATCTGCTTCAGCTGAGCCGTGAAGCTGACCTTGTAATGCTCCTTTCGCTTATCTCCGGGAGAAATCCCGAATTGCTTATAGGAAACCATGTTATTGCAGCACCACATCTGAGGGATATCAGGGAAAAACTGATCTCGGTAGGCTATATTCTCATCGGATGCGGTTCAAAAACATCCGTTGAATATATAAGTCAGACTGAAGCGATCCCGGGTGATAAGCCCGATATTGCAGCTGCCACGGCAATGGCCGGGGAGATGCTTGGTCTCAGTATGATATATCTTGAAGCAGGCAGCGGCGCTTCAGTTTCAGTGCCCCTGAAAGTAATCTCTGCAGTAAGGGAAAATATAAGTGTCCCGCTTGCAGTAGGCGGCGGAATACGTTCCACATCAGAAATAAAGGAGATCTATAAGGCCGGAGCCGACCTGATAGTTCTGGGTAACGGTTGTGAAAAAAATCCTGATCTGCTTGCAGAAGCCTGTGAAGTAAGAGACAAAATTCGCCTATCTGTATAGTTCATACATAGGTTCTCCCGTACAGGCATTGGGGTAAGGTACCTTACACAGCGACGAAAGTGTTACTGCAATATCAGCCATGTTGACCTTTCTTGTGACAGTAAGCCTGTTTATCGCCCATCCGTACCAGACAAGCGGAACATGAGCATCATACTCGTAGGGAGATGAATGGTCAGTAACATATTCATCATGCTTTTCGACCCATCCCGGACTCAGGGTAATTATAACATCGCCTGACCGCTGAGGGCTGTAATTATTAATTATCTTCCTGAGATGACCATTACCAAAATCATTTGATTCAAAAGCAGAATACGGATAAGCCGATGATACTCCGGTGAATTGCACTATGAATCTGGCAACCTTCTTCTGTACTTCCTCAATAGATAACTTTGCATCTTCTATAAGTGTCCGGTTAAGAAAGATCTGTTTCTCAACATAGCCCCTCACCCAGTTACCTTCTCCGTAAACTGCATTGAGGTAACTCCTGAGAAGCTGCAGAGCCTGGTTCTGCCTGAAATATCCTGCCGGGATCCGGTTGGTCTCGAGTATTGTCGGGATCTCAGCTATACCATGAGCTGATGTGAAATAAACAAGGATATTCTTTTTCCCGAGATTATCATTCAGATATTTAAGAAGATTTTCAACATCCCTGTCAAGCCTGAGTATTGCATCTGCCATTTCATAGGAGGACGGGCCGAAACGGCGTCCTATGTAATCGGTTGACGAATAGCATATTGCCAGAAAATCTGTTACATCATCTTCTCCCAGTCCTTCCTCATCTATCAGCCTGAGAGCAAAATCAGTCGTCAGTGTATTTCCAAAAGGGGTTTCACGCAATAGCGACAGATCACGGTCCGATCCGCTTCTTCCTTTTGTACTTATCTTTTTAAGATCGTAGGGAAAACGATTCAGACCACCGAAACCCGTTTCAAATACATTTGAATCGGGAACACAGTCGGAATAATCTGAAACAGGCTGCGATAAAGTCCATGGATTATTAAGGAACCCGTCCGGATATCTGGCGGCATTGAAATCGTTTATCCATGAAGAAAGTTTCTTTGTATAATAAGTACTTGACATCCATGTCCCGGTATTTTTATCATACCAGTAGGCCCCGTCAGCTGAATGCCCTGCTGAAAATATGACAGGACTCTCATTCAGACCAACAGCAAAAACCTTTGCCTTCCTGTTTGTGGCAAGCTTAAGCTCATCGGTGAATGTTGAAGCCTGAAGGCTGGCAGGAGAATGAAGACCAGATTCATAGCTTCCGCCCACAGGATCGACTGAAAGATCCTTTGTACAATTTATCAGCTCATCCCTTAAAGGAAGATACCAGTTGTCGGAAACAATACCATGTTGCGAAGGTTCTGCCCCGGTTGCTATAGTGGCATGTGCAGGCCCCGACTGGGTCAGTATATATTCGTATGAAGCATTCTGAAAATAAGTACCTTCATTGAGCAGTTTCCTTATGCCATTCTCCCTCAGCCTGTTCCTGAATTTTTCGAGCTGGTCGTACCTCAGCTGCTCAACAATTATCCCGACAACAAGTTTCGGCCTGTCCGGAGGAAGATATGCCGCCTGTCCCGAAACATTTAAGATTATAAATAAACCCAGATAAAGGCTCAATACAGCCTTAGCCACCCATTTCCCTGCCATAGAAACAATCATTCCGCTTAGTAAAAGTTTTGCACAAAAGTAATTTTTTTAACCGGAGAAGCAAAAGCAATGAGGCCGGGAGATTCAATCTTTTATTTGCGGACCACCACAAACCTTGCCCTGTCGGTTGCTTTTGAGGTTTTGTTCCTTACCTGGAGAATATAAATACCACCCGGCAGGCCTGATACATTTATATTGAGCGGATGATCCTCTGAGGCTTCTTCAGGAAAATCAGCCATCTTCACTCCCATTGAATTGAATATGACTATATTGATCCTGCCAGATTGACGTGCAGGCAGTACCAATGTAAAGCTGTTCTCTACAGGATCGGGATATATTATCAATCCGGGAGTATCAGTCGTATCAACCGGATTAATGAAAGGATCCAATTCCACATTCAGACTGACAGTCTGCCCTTCCGTGACAATTACATCCCCGATCTGTTTTCCGACATATCCTTTAGCCGAAATATTCAGATCATAAGTTCCCTGAGCCAGCATCCTGTAAAAACTGCCGGAGAGAGAGTCTGAATAAATATGAGAACTGTCCTTGTCATGACCGCTGATAAATATCCTTGCAGGGACAGGGTTACCTGTCTCACTATCCTTTATAGTCCCGTGAATTCCGTATAATGCATTTTCAAGGTAAGCGAGCAAAGATCTGTAATTATACTGCCAGATCGAACCGAGCTGATTTTCCGGGGTTACGAATTCATCATGCAGTTCTATTGTCACTTCCCGCCCCTGGAGCTCCCATGTCACAAAATCCTGTCTCCCGCCATTAATTGAATACCAGCTATAGCCGTTTGTCACACCATTATCCATAAAGTTCATATAACCTGCCGGGGAATGAAGATGAACTGTATCAGCATATTTTCTGCTGATATCATAAAACCATTCATCATCGGCATGCAGCCACCACCTGCTGTCCCACGGATAATTAACAACTTCTTCACCGGAATGGAAATTAGCCGAAAGATTGAACCTGTGCTCCCGGAGGAATTTTACCATATCAAGAGTTTCTTTCTGCTTTATTGTATTCGGAGTTTCCGGATCGGGGAAATTACGGTTCAGATCATAACCTGCCGCGTTAAACCTAACCGGAGTGGTGACCGTATTTCCAGTCCTGTAGGTACCATCAGGATTTGAAAGGGGATTGATCCATATCTCAAGGTTATCGACAAGGTTCCTGATCCTGGCGTTGCTGTTATAATTCTTAAGAAGATAATCGGCCAGACGAAGCATAAGAATAAATCCGGCTGTTTCATCGCCATGGATTGATGAAGTATAAAAAGTCTCAGGCTCATCCTCATCAGCAGAAACATTGTCCGAGATCTTTAATACAAGGATCAGCCTGCCGTTAATGCTTTTACCTATTGTATCAATAAGACATAAGGAAGGATACAGTTCAGGAAAGCTGTGCATAATTGAATCGTACTGGGAATAAGAAGGGTAACTTTCCCAGTCAGCTAAGCGGTTAATAACTGTAAAGGATCTGTGATCAAATGTTTTTACTGTTTCATAACTTATTTTCTGAGCTAAAAACCATTCTACAGTCAGTGGTGAAAGGACGATCTCAATCCTCTCATGATTTACATTGCTCACGGAAAGGAAACGTGAAAAATATTCAACCTGCTTCCTGTCCTTATAAGGGATTGTGATCCTGGCCTGTCCGTCTTTAGCTACAGTCTCCCTGAGCATCTTGTCCTTCTGCTCATTCTGGCCAAAACATGTCAGTGTGAGAAAAAAAGAAAAGATTAATATGATCCAGGAATGATTTTTCATACCGGATTTCAGACATTGAATCTGATATTCAGGATATCGCCATCTTCAACGATATAATTCTTACCCTCGATATATAATTTACCCGCATCCCTGCAGGCGTGTTCTGAACCCAGCGTAATAAAATCATTGTATTTCATGACTTCAGCTCTGATGAATCCTCTTTCAAGATCGCTGTGAATCACTCCGGCAGCCTGTGGGGCAGTCATGCCTTTTTTGATTGTCCATGCCCTGATCTCTTTTGGTCCGACGGTAAGAAAAGTCTGAAGATCCAGTAGTTTATAGGCAGCTCTGACAAGTTTGTCAACACCCGGTTCTTCAAGTCCGATATCCTTCAGAAATGCTTTCCTGTCATCAATATTTTCAAGCTCGGCGATCTCAGCTTCAATAGCTCCTGCAATTACAAGGATTTCGGCATCCTGCCCCGAAAGGAATTCTTTCACCCTTTCAACGTACTTATTCCCTGTCAGTGCCGATTTCTCATCAACATTACATACATACATTACAGGTTTCATTGTAAGAAGAAAAAGATCGTCAATATATCTTTTCTCTTCGTCTCTGACCTTCAGAGTCCTGGCAAAGTTAAAACCCTCAAGATGATCTTTATAGCGTTCAAGCACTTCAATCCCTTTCATTGCATCCTTATCTCCTGATTTTGCGACTTTTTTAAAACGGTCGATTTTTTTCTCAACCGATTCATGATCCTTTACCTGCAATTCAAGATTTACTGTTTCAATATCTCTTACCGGATCGACTGATCCTTCGATATGTGGGATTGAGTCACTGTCAAAACACCTGATGACATGAATGAGTGCATCGGTATTCCTGATCTCACCCAGGAATCTGCCCCCACCCTCTCCTTTGGTCGAACCTTTCGCAAGTCCCGGAATATCAACAATCTCAACAGTTGTATGAACTATCTTATTTGTCGGCTGATGTTTTTCGAGCTCATAAAGTCTCTGATCAGGCACCTTTACAACTCCCATATTTGCTTTCGAAGCTCCGGAGCCGAAAGGACCCGTTTCTACCTTGGTATCAGAAATACAATTGAAAATGGTTGTTTTGCCGACAGTTGCAATCCCTATTATTCCGCATTGAAGAGCCATAAGCTTTAACAGTTATAACGGGTGCAAAGTTATAATTAACTTTAAACCTTTCTGACTAATTCTACATTGACAGATTATTAAATTATTTGGCTTTTCATATTTTTTACCCCGGCCCTAAAGTACATAGCCTTCAAATAAAGGATTTTGGGGGAATTAAGTTTCCCCTCCTTTATTCAAGGAGGGGAAACTTACCAACCTTTATTCCAGATATTTACAGTAGTTATTTTTTTTAAATATTCCATAAGTTGAAGGCTATGCCCTAAAGCGAGAAAGATAAAAAGTCAGCCTGTTTCCTTATGAGATCAAAGATGAAAACAAGACAGGTTTCAAATCTTTCAAGATCGAACTTACTTTAACGAAAGAATAAGCATTAAGATTCCTTTGCTTATAATTCTGAAATTATAAGTGAATCAATATCTTTAAGGGGTACCTTTTTCTGTTCGCCGGATGACATTATTTTAAGAGTAACCTCATTGCTTTTTATCTCATCCTCACCTGCGATAATGATAAGTGGAATATTCTTTGACCCGGCATATGACATCTGTTTCTTAAGCTTAACAGGATCGGGATACAGCTCTGATTTAATTCCGGCATTTCGCAGTTTATCAACTATTTTTATTGAGTAATTCAATTCCTGCCCTCCGAAATTCACAACCATGACATCGGTGGAGGATTTACGGGTCTGATTAAAAAGATCCAGCTGAATCATTACATCATAAATCCTGTCAGCCCCGAAAGAAACGCCCACACCTGATACCCCTGCAAGACCGAAAACACCTGTCAGATTATCATACCTGCCTCCTCCGCATATGCTTCCTATTGGAACATCAGCTGACTTAACCTCGATTATCGCACCCGTATAATAATTCAGCCCGCGTGCCAGGGTAATATCAAATTCAACTACCCCTTTTAATTCACTGCCGCTTAAATATGAAAAAAGTGTTCTCAGTTCTGAAATACCTGACAATCCCTGTTCCGAACCGGAAAAAAGTCCTTCCATAATACCGAGCTTTTCTTCTGCATTTCCTTTCAATCCGATAACAGGTTGTAACCTGGATATTGCTTCGTCGGAAATACCCTTCTCCCTCAGCTCTGAATTCACTGCATCGATTCCTATCTTATCGAGCTTATCAATAGCAACTGTGATATCTGTCATTTTCCCGCCTTCACCTATATATTCAGCAACCCCGGAAAGGATTTTCCTGTTGTTGATTTTTATGACTATCCGTATCTTAAGTCTGGCGAAGATATCATCGATGATCTTAATTAGTTCATATTCATTAAGCAGTGAGTCGCTGCCGATCACATCAACGTCGCATTGAAAAAATTCGCGGTATCTTCCTTTCTGTGGTCTGTCTGCCCTCCAGACCGGCTGTACCTGATACCTTTTGAACGGAAAAACAAGCTCGTCTCTGTGCTGCACTACAAACCTGGCAAACGGAACCGTGAGGTCATATCTTAAACCCTTTTCACAAATCTGTGATGATACTGCCCCGGAATCACGCTTCAGCAGTTCTCCGTCGGTTATACCTGATAAAAAATCCCCTGAATTAAGTATCCGGAATAATAGCCTGTCACCCTCATCCCCGTATTTACCAAGAAGGGTTGAAAGGTTTTCCATGGCCGGCGTTTCTATCGGCTGATAACCATATAATCTGAAAACCGACTTAACAGTATCAAAGATATACTCACGCCTCAGCATCTCACCGGTCGTAAAATCGCGGGTCCCTTTGGGAATGGAAGGTTTTAACATTGACTATAAAAAATAATAGATAGACGACAAAAGTAAGAAAATCTTAATACTTCTCCGGTACAAAAGTCTGATCCGTCACGGGCGGCCTGACATATGCGACATCGTGCTTAAGAGGGGGAAGCTTGATGGATTTCATTGTCAGGTCTTCATAAGGAATAAGGGAAAGGAGATGATCAATTGTATTCAGCCGTGCCCTTCTTTTATCATCGGCACGGACAACATACCATGGCGACTGCTTTGTATCTGTATAGGAGAACATCTTATCCTTGGCCATTGAATATTCGACCCATCTTTCTCTCGATTCAATATCCATCTGGCTGATCTTCCACCGTTTTGTCGGATCCTTGATCCTTTCCTGGAACCGCTTCTCCTGCTCACGGTCGCTCACCGAGAACCAGTATTTTATAAGAATAATTCCTGCTCTTATAAGCATCTTTTCGAATTCGGGACAGGATCTGAGGAACTCTTCATATTCCTCATCAGTGCAGTATCCCATTACTTTTTCAACCCCGGCCCTGTTATACCAGCTTCTGTCAAACAGTACTATCTCGCCTCCGGCAGGTAATTCGGTGACATACCTCTGAAAATACCACTGTGATCTTTCTCTCTCCGTTGGAACCCCCAGTGCGACGATCCTGCAGATACGAGGATTAAGACAACCGGCAATTGTCTTTATAGCACCACCCTTCCCGGCAGCATCCCTCCCTTCGAATATCACGACAACTTTCAGCTTCTTTGCCTTTACCCATTCCTGAAGCCTGACAAGCTCTATCTCTTTTCCCCGGAGGATCTCTTCATATTCCTTCAGTCCGAGCTTTTCCTTCTTCTCAGGAGTATAATCGTGATAAAGATCTTCCTTTTCAAATTTTTCAACCCTGATATTGTGCTTTTTACTGTTTGATCCCATCTTCTGCAGATAAAAAATGATACAGAAAGATAACTAAATTTCCAGGAAACAGGAAATAAACAGAAAAATTACTCAGATCAGCTGTTTAATGGGTAGTTACTGGATGAAGGGAATTGTTAACGGATACTTATATCTCTCCCCTTTTGAAGCTTTTACACTTGCAATTATAATGCAGACTATTTCGAGAACAGCAAGGAATGCTACTATAGGTATCCCGATGATTATGATACAAAGCGGAGCTGCAAGGATCATGTAAAGAAGAATTGATATCTGGAAATTCAATGAGGCCTTGCCGTTCACATTCACCCACGACGACTCGTCTTTCTTTGATAACCAGCAAATTAATGGTCCAATTATCCCTCCGAACGGAAAGAAATAACCTGCAAAGGCTGATAAATGACAAAGCATGGCCCAGTTCCTTTCAGATTCCGGTAGTATTTTAACCTCTTCCATTATTATTATTTTTTATTTAAAAGACGACGGTTTTCTGCCTTTGATGCATCAGTCAAACCTGGCCAGGCGTTTCAGATCAGCGGGAAGCAATCCATCCGGATCATCTTTAGTGATTGTATGTGAATTATAATAATACATATTCGAATCATCCGTGCCGATCAGCATCTTGAAACAATATCCGCCTTCAGCTTCACCGGAAGGTCCTACTTTATGAAGGATCACAGTTCCGGGCGTTCTCTCCCCTATCGCCTTTACAATATCTTCTTCTGTTACAATCTCAACCTTTCCTGAATAAATGGCTTTAATCTTTTCCGGATCATCAATGGCGGGTGACAGATCTTCCTTCTTCACAAGGATCCTTCTGGAAAGAACGGCAGGAATATTTTCGTTATAAAACTTTAGATATCTTCTGCCGGTCTTTGAGGGATCTTCCATTATCAGTCCGGCATGCTTCTGCATGAAAAGGAGAATTGCACCCAGCTTATATCCGTAATCCAGGTCATCTTCCCCGCCTGAGGAAAGCGGAATTGCACAAATCTCCGGCAATGCTGAAATCCTGTTAACATATTTCCCCTGAACAAGATTTATGAAATTAAACGCCGAACCCGATTTATCCTTATCAAAAGTGGTTTCAGTCAGCATTATAAATGAATAATCAGACTTTTTCATCCGAACCTCAAATTCCTCCTGGTCAATGAACTCAAAGGGAGTAAGTGTCCAGAATTCCTTCATGGCTGCTTTAATAAATACATTGAAGGGAGCAAAGGGATCATCTTCAAGAACGACACAAGTAGTAGATGTCGAAAACTGGCTTATTTCATTCTTTGTGGGAAAAGGGGCCTGGGCTGCCATAAATCCGGAAACTAGTAGCAGAGGCAGAACGGCAATCACTTTCTTCATATTTATCTATTCATTAACAGGCAAATACAACGGATTCTTTTCGTTGAACTTCCGTATATACACAAACATCAGCTCCTTCTTTTTCTTCCTTGGAAGCTGAACAAATTCCTCATATAACTGCGCATCCTTCATTAAAAGAAGTTCTGTATTGTCAAGATCAAAGTCGAGTACTTTCCCCGTTTCAAAATCAACAATAAACTGCTTGATCTCATTACGTGTCATATTCCTCGAATATGGAGAATAATATGACCCATATGGAGAATAGTAATTACCGTAATAGCTGTAGGGTGAGTAATATGAGTAATAGGGATCGTAATAACCGTATCCGTACGGATAATTTGAATACCTGGGATCATAAGTCATTACATCGGCAACGAAATGACTTATATTACCTACAAACGTGATCCTGTTAAAATTATCCTGTACCTGAATATATAAAATCCCGTTACGTGCATATCCCCAGATATTGCTTTTATCCACTTCCTGCCTGATCCCCATGTTGTCATAGAAATAGATCTTTTTCGACTCGAGCAGATCCTTGAAAAATTCCTTGTCATTATAGTCAGCCGAAGTAAGGATCTTCGCTTTCGGGATCGGGCTGTTTGCTTTCACCTGATCAAAATTAAGATAAATGCCATCCTTAAACCTGAAATCAGGTGTGTATCTGACCATTCCTTCCTGTTCCTGCCCGGTTAACGGAACGAACGAGAACACAGAAAGACAAAATGCTGACACAGCAATTCTTCTGAATAAATTCTCCATCATAGCATTAATCATTATTAAATTCCTGTTCAAATATCGTACCGTATTTGCAAATTTAACGATTTAGGTGAATGAGCGGTAAATTCTTCAAATGTATATTTATCATATATTTTAATTAATTTTGCAATGATGTCTATAAAAGGAATTTGTGTTTGTCATTAATCAGTAAGCATGTCAGAGGCAACAGGTACACCCGTCAATGCGGAAACCGGAAATCCGCCGCGGGAAACAATTGAGAAAAGCAGGAAAAGAATAGAAATATTATACTACACAGCCATATCGATACTGATACTGGCAGTCATCTTTCTTCTTTTTAATCTGAGACTTCCTGCGGGGATCCTGATAATAATCGCAGCCATCACGGGATTATACATAGTGAAACAGGTCACTTCCCTGATTAACGCGGTCAATAATATTCTGGAAGAGGTATCTTCGGCCAGCGCAAGGAAAGACAATGTTATAACCGATTTCAGCCATAAAATACGTGAACCGCTGAATAATCTTGTTATTATAACCGACATGCTGATGGGATCTGACCTTGGACAAAAGGAAAGAGACCTGGTCGAGACTTTCATAGCCTCAACAAAGAATATGGTAACATCAGTAAATGAGCTTACAATGCAATCGGCTCAGAGCATCAGCTTCGAATCAAGAAAGCATATAAGATTTAACCTGATGTCTACTATCCAGAATACAATAGAACTTTATAACCTGAAAGATAAAGCAAGCATAGATTTCACACTTAATAAAAAAGATTACTCCGATATCGAATGCTCTGGCGATCCCATAATACTCAAACAAATATTACTTGATATTTTTAATAATATCGAAAATCAGGATTCCGGGAAACCTGTAAAGGTCACAATTGATGTAAAGAAAGTACGTGAATCAGGCAGTGAGGTGTTTGTCGGATTAAGGATCAGGACAAATAATAACATTGCGCTTATAAATGAAAAAGACCTGCAGCAGAGTCTTGCTGCCAGGCTCATTACAAACAGAAGGGGCCTTTTCAGCCAGGAACTCGGAACAGATTATTCAATCCTAAATATAAGTCTTCCGTTTACTCTCGCAGTACCGGAACAAAGGCTAAAGATCGTACCGCAGGACACTGCCGGGGCAGACCGGAAAGAAAAAGTTTACAGGGAACTCAAGGATGTAAATATTCTGCTTGTTGAAGATAACCTTATAAACCAGAAGATCACCCTCCTGACACTTAAACCACTGGTAAACAGCATTGATACAGCATCAAACGGAATGGAGGCACTCGATAAGGTGAGTGAATCAAAATATGATATAATCCTCATGGACATACAAATGCCGGTAATGAGCGGATTGATTGCTGCGGAAAAAATCAGGGCTGTCGAGGCAGATTCGGGAGCACACATCCCCATAATTGCAATTACTGCAAATGCAATGCTCGGTGATAAAGAGAAATGTATTTCAGCCGGGATAGATGATTATATAAGCAAACCTTTCCAGCCATCAGTACTAATCGAGAAGATCAGGAAATATATTTAGCTTAGCGTTTTGTAGGCTCACCTCAGCCCCATAGCAGTCAACTTAAGGAATATTTTAATAAATAAAACTACTGTAATTAATTGGATTATAGGTAAATAACTTTCCCCTCCTTAAAAAAAGGAGGGGAAAGTTTACTCCCCAAAACTCCTTAGTTTGACGGCTATGACCTCTGCCCCTGCTCCGCGCATCATCTTTGAGATTTTCAGTGAAGGTGAAGGAATAAATGGACCAATGCCCAAAGAATCCCACTTCTGATCTATAACTTTAATTGTTTCCTCTGCGGAACAAACAACTTCAGGCCATTTCCTCGGAAATCCCTTCCTGCTGAAAGCCTTAATAGTTGCATCTATCAAAACAGTGCCCCCCTTTAGAATAATTATATCCCTCACCGGGTCAGTATTACCCAGTACCTGCCAGGCTACAGTATACCAGTCCTGCACATCAACAGTACTGTCAACAGCCATAACCAGCCTTAAGAAACCACTTACACTCCGGCCGGTAAGTACATCGGCCGATTTATTAAAAGCTTCCGGATCCTCAGACTGATTAATTCCGATTACCGCTACAGGGAACCCGGTCAGAAGATTTACCGATCTTATTGTTGCCGGATAATTGTTCAATATGTTCAGGATCTCATTTTCACTTACCGGTCTGGCAGATATTTCTTCCTGTATCTCTTCCTTCAGTCTGACGGTGGCATCAATTCCCAGTTTCCCGCCAAGCGCACAAATATCCGAAGCATGGTCAAGAACATCCATCGGCCCTGATGTAAACATGAGATCCTTTGAGGTATCTGTGTTAGCGAGAATATTACTAAGCAAACCCTTATAATCCCTTATATCAACCTCGCCGCTCACGACCACAAGATATTTGGTGAACATCATCTGACCGGCACCAAAGAGGGAGCTTATTACCTTTTTACCCTGCCCGGGGTAAGTCTTGTTTATCTTTACCACAACCAGATTATGTGCTACTCCGGCATCAGGCATATGGAAATCCGTTATCTCGGGTTGAAGTGCGAGCCTGACCGGAGCAAGGAATATTTTCTCTGTTGCCCTGGCGAACCATGCATCCTCCTGTGGTGGTATACCAACTATGGTCGCCGGATAGACTGCATCGATCCTGTGGGTAATACAAGTTACATGGAACACCGGGAAGAAGTCAGACAGTGAATAAAATCCCGTATGATCACCAAAGGGACCTTCGGATACCATTTCCTCCAGAGGATCGACATAACCCTCGATCACAATATCAGCATCGGAAGGTATCAAAAGCTCATTTGTAATGCACTTTACAAGGCTTATACTTTTTTTCCTGAGGAAACCGGCAAGTATGTATTCATCAATATTTTCAGGCAATGGAGCTGTTGCCGCATAAGTACATACCGGATCCCCCCCGAGTGTAACGGTTACAGGCATCCGTTTCCCTGTTTTTTTCCATTCCTCATAATGATTTGCACCAGTCTTATGCCTCTGCCAGTGCATTCCCGTACTTTGCTTATCGAAAATCTGCATCCTGTACATACCTGCATTCGTTCTTCCTGTCGAAGGGTGAATTGTATGTACGACAGGAAGCGTTATGAACCGTCCGCCGTCGTGGGGCCAGCATTTTAAAACCGGCAAAATACCGAGGTCCGGGTTTCTGTGGATCACCTGCTGACATTTCCCTCTTCCTCTCTTCACCTTCGGAAGATAACCCGATACTTTAATCAGTTCCGGCAATGATCTGATCTTTTCAAAAAACCCCTGTTTCGGGCCGGTAAGATCATTAAATAGTTCAGTAATTTCCCCGGCTGCATCATCAAGGTCTTTCCGTCCTAATGCCAGAGCCATCCTTTTAGCGGAGCCGAAGGCATTTATAAGCAAAGGGAAGCCTCCTGTGTTTTCAAACAGAAGTGCTTTACCATCCGATTTTGTAATCCGGTCGGTTATTTCTGTTATTTCAAGGACGGGATCAACAAAGGATTTAATTCTGAGGAGTTCGTCCTCGGATTCGAGGCATG
>JAKQPD010000153.1 GCA_029564935.1 Bacteroidota bacterium | reverse complement strand
CGAACGCCAGTTCTTCATTGACCAGATTGTTGAAAGAAATCCGGATTTTACAAAACTTCTGAAAGTCAAGCCGGGAATAACGTCCTGGGGTCAGGTGAAATACGGGTATGCAACCAATGTCGATCAGATGCTTGAGAGACTTGAATATGACCTCTACTATATTAAAAACAGGTCTTGCTGGTTTGATATTAAGATCCTCCTTTACACAGTTGTTACTATCCTCAAGGGGAAGGGACTGTAATTACCGGGTATTGAGATTGCCAACTGCCAACTGCCAACTGCCAACTGCCTACTGCCAACTGCCAACTTTGTAAGCATGAGGGGGGGGGGAGATGAGGTGATGAGGAGATGGGGAGTTGAGGGGACTAAGAGACGAAGAGACGAAGGGACGGAGAGACGGAGGGCCAGGAAGTGAGCGACGAGGGACGAGCGGTAAGTGGTCTTTGATCTGCGAAAATCTGTGGAAAATAAAATCTCTGAGCAACTCCGTGTAACTCCTTGGTTAATAACATTATAACCGAAATAATCCCATAGGTTTATATACCGGTCCTGTTGGTTTAAGAATACTTTCATACAGGCTCACTTCCTGAACGGTTACTTTCTGAATTTCTGAATCCTTATGTTTCTCAACAGCGACTCTCAGGGCACCCGGATCCCTCAGAAATTTGATCCGGCCGATAGTTATATGAGGACTGAAAGGGCGATCTTCAGTCTTAAATCCTGTGTCTTCCAGGCCTGTCTTAATCGTGTTATATAGCCCAACAAGCTTAATCGAATTTTCAATTCCTATCCATATAACTCTCGGATCCCTGAAATCTTTAAAGACACCTGCTCCGGACAGATTGAATTCAAACTTCCCGAAGCCGCTGCATTTCTGTTTCAGCATGATTGCGGCCACCTTTATCCTTTCCTCTTCGGTATCTCCGAGAAAAGCCAGTGTGAGATGAATATTGGAAGGATCAACCCAGGTGATTTTTTCATTTCCAAGGATTGCCCTGAGAGATGAGTGGATCCTCAGAAAAGTGTTCTCAGGTTCGATTTTTATTGCAATGAATATTCTTTTCATGAAAAATCAGTGGCAGTCTTATAAACAAATTACAACCATCCCATTTCTATGTCCCTCACGATCAGCTCGATAAGAGCATCCTCGCCGAAAGGATCATATTCAGACTTGAGATTTGAACCGAATATCCTGGCAATTCCCTGCCAGAACGCGGCTGAGAGAAATCCCCGGTATTGTTTTATCAGCTCAAAGGATGTATTCTGTGTTTCCCTGTCGATCAGTTTTATAAGCAACCTCCCCTGGGTGATTGTCATATTCCTGGCATCATCTTCAAATTCCGCGAGGATATTATTTTCCTGCTGGTTCAGAAATTTCCTTCGTTCTTTTTCATCAGGAATTTCTTCAAGACGGGCATTTATTTCAGCGAGCTTTTCCCTGGCTATCACTGCATAGGGATATGTTTTTTTCAGGTTATAGATGAGTCTGTCATATTGTCTGACTTGTGCCCTGGTTCTCCTGGGAGAGCTTTTCTCCTTCGGAGCGACAATAGTTACCTCTTTTATTTCAACTTCCGGAAGTGTTAATCCGTCTCTTTTAACATTCTGCAATACATACACTCTCCCTGGTAATGTATCATTTACATTAAGTGTATCCCTGATCTGCCTTGTAGTATCAGTCTGGCCATATGTACAGGTCAGGATCAGAGCTGAGGATAATATTGCAAAAATACGTTTCACCGTATCACTATTATAATGCAAAGTTACCAAATAACAGGCCAATTGTT
>JAKQPD010000147.1 GCA_029564935.1 Bacteroidota bacterium | reverse complement strand
ATTATGAAACAGTTTTCAATTACAGATTTCTGGTTTAACGGAAATTACATAACGATTGTTGCAGGAGTGATGATAATCATTCCTCCCGGTCGTATAAGTGATTCTTTTATCCGGCCGGGATTAAGAAAAAAAGATTTTCTTAAAAAATCCTGAAAAAAACTTGTTAATAAAAAAAATCTGTTTTAATTTTGACTGACCGTTCAATCAAAAAACTATGTCACCCAGAACGCGGGAGAAATTTCAGGAAATGAGGGAAGAAAAAAAAGCCCTTATAATGGATGTTGCTCTTTATCATTTTGCCAGAGAAGGATATTTCAGTACCACAATAAGACATATCGCCCGTCATGCTGGAATATCAAAAGGTTTGATGTATAACTATTTTGAAAGCAAGGATGCTCTGCTGACTGCCATAATTCACAAATCGGTAAATGAAATTTTTCATTCTTTTGATATAAACAGGGATGGGTGGCTTTCAGAAGATGAATTCGAATTTTTTACCCGGAAGATAAGTGAGATATTAAAAGAAAAACGTTCATTCTGGAGGCTGTTAATGCAGCTCATGATGCAAAATGATGTAAGGGAGCGGTTCCTGAAGTCGTTTGAGGTACAGGATTCATTATCTCACCCCGGACATGAACCGGGCGACAATCAGTATCCGGCACTTATGATGAAAATGATAAAGGATTATTTCAATAATAAAAAGAAAACTGGCGGAGAGAATTATGATCCTGACTCTGAATTCGATATGTTCATCCTGGCAATGAAAGGATTTGCTGTCACCAGGGTATATTCGGATGATATTGACGAAGAGAACAATGAAAAGTTATTAAACAGGATTATCGGACTATTTAAATAACTGATTATGAAACAATATTTTATATATCTGATTCTGGCGACGGGAGTTTCCTTTAATCATCTATCTGCCCAGGATCTCAGCGCCACTGAAATAGTAAAAAAGGCTGATGAAAAATTCAATGGGGAGAAAAGCAGTTACAGTCTTATGTCTATGACTATAATCAGGCCCGGATGGCAGAGGACGATTGAATTTAAAAGCTGGACTTCCGGAAGAGATTTCGCTCTTTCGCTGATCACTGCACCTGCCAGGGAAGCAGGACAGTCTTTTCTGAAAAGAGGTTCGGAAATGTGGAGCTGGAATCCCTCAATAAACAGGCTCATTAAACTGCCTCCATCAATGATGTCTCAGGGATGGATGGGATCAGATTATACAAATGATGATATCCTTAAGGAATCATCGGTCGTAAATGATTATCTTCATGAAATGGCAGGCGAAGAAAATATCGACGGGCGGATATGTTATAAGATCAATATGACCGCTAAGGAAAATGCTTCTATCGTATGGGGAAAGCAAATCCGATGGATCGACAAAAAGGAATTCCTTGTATTAAAAGCTGAGTTGTATGATGAAGATGGTTACCTTGTAAGAACAGAAACAGGCAGTGATATTAAGGTCATGGATGGACGTACAGTAACCTCAAAAATTAAGCTTATACCGGAAGAGGAACCTCAGAACCTTACTTATATTGAGATCCGCGAAATTAAATTCAATATACCAGTTGAGGAGAGTTACTTTTCCCAGCAAAACATGAAAAGAGTCCGCTGATAATAGTAATAAAAAAAACATGAAGGAGGAATTTAAAATAGCCTGGCGAAATTTATGGAGGAACAGACGCCGTACCATTATAACAGCAGCCTCCGTATTCTTCGCGGTTTTTTTTGCTGTAATAATGAGATCAGTCCAGCTCGGATCATACGATCATATGATAAACAATTTTATAGAATCATTCACCGGTCATTTGCAGGTGCAACATATGGATTATCATGATGATCCTTTAATTGACAATGCCTTTGACCATAATGACACACTGATTTCCCGGATCAGCGGCATTAACGGAGTTGTTTCAGTTACGCCACACCTAGAATCTTTTACACTTGCTTCGAACGGTACCCAGACAAAAGGTGTTGCCATAATCGCAATTGATCCCCTGAAGGAAAAGGATTTTTCGGATCCTGAGACCAGGCTTGTAAGGTACCGGATTACCCCGGAGGCTCTTAAATGTCTGAATGAATCAGGTAAAATCCCGAAGAAAATATCCGATAAGCTGGAACAGTCTGTTGGGCGCTCCTATTCATCCCCGGCAAGGATTGAACTGGAGCTCGACCTTACCACTGAAGAAAAATCGCTCCTGATGCCCGGGATACTGCAATGTACTGAATCCCCAAACGGATACCTTACTCCTGATGACAACGGTATTCTGGTGTCAGACAGGCTTGCCGGATTTCTTAAAGCTGAGATCGGTGATTCGGTAATTTTGATGGGGCAGGGATACCACGGAGTTACCGCAACAGGTATATTCCCTGTGAGGGGTATAATAAAAATGCCTTCACCTGATATAGACAACAAGCTGATAATAATGACAATTACAGCAGCCCAGGAATTCTTTGACGCTGAAAATAAAATCACCGCCCTTGTTGTCAACCTTACCGATAAATCAAATAAAACAGTAAGAAGGGTAAAGAAAGAGATAAATCTCCTTATTGCTGATAAAGGCATCACATCCAGAACATGGTATGAACTAAATCCGGTATTGTATCAACAGATACAGGGTGATAGTCAGAGCGGACAAATGATGCTCGGGATATTATATTTCATAATTTTCTTTGGTATTTTCGGAACTGTCCTGATGATGGTTGCAGAAAGAAAAAGGGAATTCGGTGTTCTTGTTGCAATAGGAATGCAGAAAAGAAAGCTTAAAAGGATAGTTACTTTTGAAATGTTCATGCTGGGGATCATTGGCCTGGCAACCGGTTTACTGGCCAGCCTGCCCCTGATTTTATACTTTTATTATTATCCGGTCGTCCTAAAGGGAGAATTTGGCAAAATGATGGAAGACTGGGGCTGGGATGCAATCATGCCAACTGCAATGGTCGGTCCTTATTTTTACTGGCAGGCTCTGTTTGTAGCACTCATGATTATCCTGGTATCACTATATCCTGTCAGGAAAATCGGAAAACTGAAGGAAATCGAAGCTATTAAAGGTTAAATCTAATGCTATGATCTGGTCAATTGCCTGGAAAAACATCTGGCGTAACAGAAAAAGAAGTCTTGTTGTAATTACTGCTGTTACACTTGGCATCATTGCCGGGGTATTCCTTATTGGTTTCATTGAAGGCTGGACAAAACAGCGCCTTCATGACGCAATCTATAATGAAGTATCACATATTCAAATACATAACAGTGAATTCATCAAGAATGAGGAACTGAATCTTACAATAGGTAATTACGATGAAATCATCAGGAACCTGGATACAATGACTGAACTTTCAAACTGGACCGCCCGGACAAAGATTATTGCAATGGCAAATACTCCCTGGGCCAACACAGGTATGATTGTTTATGGAATTGATCCTGAAAAAGAGAAGAAAGTAACAGAGATCTTCAAAGAAATTGAACCGGGGGGAGGGAAATATATAGAGGCTCAGAATCCATCTGACATTCTGATAAGCGATAAAACAGCCGAATTGCTTAAGTTGAAGCAATATATAATTACTGATTCTGTTATCGCGAATTGTAAGAAAGAGGGAATACCTGAGACCATAACTGCCAAACTCACGGTTTTTCAGGATAAACGGTTCATATCTCCACGCGATTTTGACGAAGCATTGAAGAGTGCATTAACAGTTAAGGAACTTGACAGATATGGTAATTCAATAAAAGAGAAAGCTCTTGATTACAGGATCAGGAACAGGATCCAGATAACCATATCAGACAGGTCGGGGAATCCTGTTCAGGGTATTTTCAGAGTGTGCGGGATATATAAGACGACCAATACCGGTTTTGATCAGATGACCGCATTTGTTAACAAGGGAGAACTGGCAAAGCTTTATGGGGGCGGCGAGATACTGATACATGAAATTGCAATTTTACTGGATGATATTGACAATATTGACACTGTGAAAGATAAACTTAACTCCTCTGTTCCCGGAAATAATATACTAAGGACATGGAAGGAGCTGGCGCCTGATGCGGCCCTGTTGAATGACTTTATGATTATTTATTATCTGATATTCATAGGGATAATTATGCTTGCCCTTGCCTTCGGAATTATCAACACAATGCTTATGGCAGTTCTTGAAAGGACAAAAGAGCTTGGAATGCTGATGGCAATTGGGATGAACCGGAAAAGGATCTTTTCAATGATTATGCTCGAAACGATTTTTCTGACTGCGGTCGGGGCGGTTGCGGGTATAAGTGCGGGATGGGCAATTACAGGAGCATTCGGAAAGACGGGTATATCTCTGTCGGGCTGGTCTGAAGGTTTTGAAGCTATCGGATTTGCTGCAAAAGTGTTTCCGGTTGTAACACCTGAGTTTATTATATTTACTGTAATAATGGTAATTACAACAGCAATACTCTCTTCCATCTGGCCGGCCCGTAAAGCCCTGAAATTAAACCCGGTTGAAGCCCTAAGAACAGAATAGAAAATTGTTTAAACCGAAATGTAATGAAAATACTTGAACTGAACAATGTCAACAAAATTTATAATTCATCAGAAGTAAAGGTTCATGCAGTGAATGATGTCACCCTGAATTTTGATGAAGCTGAATTTGCTGCAATTGTGGGTCCGTCGGGCTCGGGGAAGACTACTCTTCTGAATCTGATCGGAGGGCTGGACATGCCAACATCGGGGGAAATAATCATCGGGGGAACAAATCTGGCGGAACTTAAATCTTCTGAGCTTATAGATTTCAGGCTGAACAATATTGGTTTTGTTTTCCAGTCATACAACCTTATTCCCGTACTGACAGCAAAAGAGAATGTCGAATTTATTATGACTCTTCAGAAATGGCCTGTTAAAGAAAGAGATGAACGAACAATAGAATTACTGAAAGCTGTAGGGCTGGGTGAAAGGGTAAACAGCAGACCTTCAAAACTTTCGGGCGGTCAGCAACAGAGGGTTGCTGTGGCAAGAGCCCTTGCATCACGACCCAAATTCGTCCTGGCTGATGAGCCCACAGCTAACCTCGATTCGAAAGCTGCAATAACCCTCCTTGAAATAATGGAAAAGCTGAACCACGAAGAAAAAATAACCTTTATTTTTTCCACTCACGATCCCCGGGTTGTTAAAATGGCACACAGGATAATTACACTGGAAGACGGGAAAGTCGTTTCAGATATAAAAAAGGAATAAAAAAACTTTGATCTGTGATGTGGAGAAAAATATTAATATGCATTTCATTTTTAATCTTAAGCCATTCAGGAATATATGGACAGGAAGAACTGAAGAAAATATCCATTAACGGCTATCTGTCATCATTGCAGAGCGTTATGTTTGACACTCTTTCCGGACCATTTATTAATGACTTCCTGATCCATAACAGACTTAATATTAAGGGATATCTGAATAATAATATTACAGCTGCAATTGAATTTCGCAACAGGCTTTTCACAGGCGATATGACAAAAACGGGTGCCGGATATTCAGAAATAACAGGTAGCGATGATGGTATGATAGATATGTCGTGGAATATTTTCAATGAGGAATCATTTTTTTTTAATATCACGATCGACAGGATGTGGATTGATTTCAATTATGAAAAGTTCCAGGCAAGAATAGGCAGACAGCGTATTAACTGGGGGCAGACGTTTGTGTGGAATCCAAATGACATTTTCAATGCTTACTCTTTCTTCGATATCGATTATATTGAAAGACCCGGAAGTGATGCAATAAGGCTGCAGTATTATCCGACTTCCTCTTCTGTGGCTGAGGTTGCCGTTAAAGCCGACCGGAATAATGATATAACAGCAGCCGGATTGTTCCGTTTCAGTAAATGGGGATATGATATACAATTTCTTGCAGGGTATTCAAACAGTTCTGATATAGTTGCAGGTGCCGGATGGTCAGGGTCAATAGGATCGTTTTCTTTTCGCGGTGAAGGAACGTGGTTCCATCCGGTCCGTTCTTTCAGCGATACTTCCGGTACTTCAATAATCACAGCCGGTATTGACAAAATATTCAGTAACAATTCAACACTTCAGTTTCAGCTGATGTATTGCAACAGTCCTCTGGATCTTAAGAATTTTACCGGTTTATATATGGGGAACCTGTCTGCCAGGGAACTTGCATTCTCGGAATTTTCAGCATTCGGACAGTTCTCCTGGGCTGCCACACCTTTGCTGAACCTTGGTCTTTCTGCAATGTGGTTCCCCGACCTCAGCGGATATTTCACCGGGCCGTCAATCGATTTTTCAATGGCTGAAAATGTCGGCTTCTCCCTTATCTGGCAGCACTTCAGAGGTGAAATGAGCGGAATAAGATCAAGGATAAACCTTGTCTTTCTCAGATTCAAATACAGTTTCTAGAATTTTTCTACTTTTGCTGCATCAAATGAAATATCCATGGCACTTGTTCATGAATTAGAGAGAAGCGGGAACTGGCTTTTTAAAAGAAGAAGCTGGCTGCCACTATTCCTGGTCGCAGCCGGAATACTGATAATGTTCCTCGGCAACAGACAGGCTATATTCTTTGATCTAAGTGATGAGATGATCTTTCTCGGAGTGAGCCTTCTCGGGGAATTGGTCAGGATACTGACGGTGGGATTTGCTCCGAAAGGGACCTCGGGACGTAATACAGGTGACGGACAGGTGGCCTGGGAACTGAACACAACAGGCGCTTACTCATTATTAAGACATCCGCTTTACCTCGGCAACCTCCTGATGTGGCTCGGTCCTGTCCTTTTTCTGAGATCAGTCTGGTTCACTATACTTTTCCTTCTTATCTATTGGCTCTATTATGAACGTATTATGTTTGCCGAAGAACAGTTTCTGAGGAAGAAGTTCGGAGAAGCATATGATAAATATTCCGAAAAAGTAAATTCATTCATACCATTTGGCTCTGAATTCATAGCCCCAAAACTTCCTTTCTCCTTCAGGAATGTTTTAAAAAGGGAATATAACAGCGTAGTGAATATATTTCTGATTTTTGCAGTACTTGATCTTTTCCGCAATTACTTCCTTACAGGCAGGGTCTTTTTGTCCAGGCTATGGCTCCTCCTGCTAATAGCTGCAGTTATAATCTGGGTAATAATAAGAATAATTCACAAGTCGACAAAGTGGCTTGAGGTTGAAGGGAGATAAGCTCTCCACGGTCATCAGTCATCTCTTGCGCCTGTAAATATCATCACATAATACAACAATGTAGCCAGTGAGCCGAGGGCAGCAACAACATAGGTCGAAGCAGCCCATTTGAGAGCATCCTTTGCCCTGGACTGGTTTTCGTATGAAGTGACGCCCCTGTCGGAAAGCCATGCCAGAGCCCGCTGGCTGGCATTGAACTCAACAGGCAGTGTAATAAAGCTGAACAATGTTGTAAGTGCAAAGAGAACAATACCGGTTAACAACAGAAGCGGAAACGTATTCACTAAAATGATACCTCCAAGAAGCACCCATTGTATCCACCTTGATGAAAAGCTCACAACCGGAACCATTTTTGAACGGAATCCGAGCCAAGCATAGGCTGTTGCATGCTGAACTGCATGTCCCGTTTCATGAGCTGCAACAGCTGCTGCAGCAATGCTCCTTGAACTGTAAACATCCTGGCTCAGATTGATTGTTTTCTTTTCAGGATTGTAATGATCAGTCAGCTGCCCCGGGACACTTTGAACCGTTACATCATATATACCGTTATCCCTAAGCATCCTTTCAGCTATTTCCTTACCCGACATTCCGTTATCGACTGGTATTTTAGAATATTTTTTGAACCTCGACTTCATTGTAGCGCTTACGATCCAGCTCAGGATCATCACACCTATAAAAATTACCCATGGATTCATTGCCATTTTCTTAAGTTTTAATTATTATAACACTTCAAAAGGCCTGCCAGTTCATTTCCAGTTGTCATTTTGGCAGAGTTTACAACTTTATCTGGACCAGTACAGGATATTTCTTTTTATCTATATTTGGTTCGTGGCAAAGTTACTTAAAAATATATTATCCTTCCTGTTATCCCTTCCGGTACACTTTTACAGATATGTCATATCTCCCTTGCTGAGACCTTCGTGCAGGCATATACCTTCCTGTTCGGAATATATGCTTGATGCCCTGAAGTTACATGGCCCGTTTGCCGGTCTTACACTAGGAATAGGCAGGATCCTAAGGTGCCGTCCCGGCGGGACACACGGTTATGACCCGGTACCTTTATTCATATTCCGCCGGTATAAATATCTGTCAGGATTATTGAAAGGATATAAAAGACAAAACCGCCTGAAAAGATAACTCTCCATACATTTTACATCCCTCCAGGCCAAAAGCCTTCGCTGAAGCCAGGGCTAACAAAGCACGACTGCATGACCGCACGACTGCACGACTTTTAAAACTTCAGCTCTTCCCTAAGCAGCTGGTACCCGGCTCTGCTTACCGGCAGCCTCTCGCCCGATTTTAACATGGCAAGATAAGTATCCTTGCCATAAGGCTCTATACGGTTGATCTCCTGGAGCCGTACTATATATGACCTGTGGATCCTGATAAAGTCATTTTCTGGAAGATTATCCTCATAGTACTTCATGGTCTGCTGTTTCAATGCTTTCCCCGAAATATGATGTATCATAACATAATCATCCTGGGCTTCGACAAATCTTATCTGGTCTACCGGTATAAGGCTTATGCCATTTCCTTTCCTGACCACAATCCTGGTGACAGGAGAAACAGGTTCGGGTAACTTTGACAACAGCATGTTTGCCGGTTCCGAATTGCCTGATCCGGACCGGATCTTATCAGTGGCCTTTTTTACAGCTTCCAGGAAGCGTCTTTTGGCGAACGGTTTAAGAAGGTAATCAACTGCATTCAGCTCAAACGCTCTGATTGCAAACTGGTCATAGGCAGTTGTGAATATCACTTCAGGTTTTTCAGTCATTACCTCCAGCATCTCAATCCCTGTCAGCCTTGGCATCTGGATGTCGAGGAAAACCAGTTCCGGCTTCATCGCCGTTATTGTCTTCAGACCCGAAAAGCCATCGGAGCATTCCGCAACAATATCAATATAATCAAGCTCACTTAAATAATGTCTGATGATTTCCCTGGCAGGAGTCTCATCATCAATGATGACTGCTCTGATTTTGTCCATCTGTATAATTCCTTCACTATGTAAATCGATTTTCTTCGCTCCCCTTGGGGTCGGGGTAAACGAAGAAAATCAATTCATGAATGATGCAAGGTAAAACAAATTTACTGAAAATTTCAAATTTCAGCAGGAATATACAGTGTTACTTTAAAGACATCATCCTCCGTCAGTGTACTCATTGAGGCCTTGCTTCCGTAAAACAGCTTCAGCCTTCGTTCAACGTTAATGAGTCCGGTCCCTGTCCCTTTTCCATGTGACAGCCCTGGTTCAAAATTATTGCTTATAGTTATTACCGCATAACCATCCGACATTTTTGCCTCAGTAATTATCTTAACTGTTCCGGTGCTTTCATAGACGCCATGTTTAATTGCATTCTCATAAAGAGGCTGAAGTATCATTACTGGCATTTTAATTTCAAGACAATTCTCCTCAATATGTTCTTCGGTCGACAATTTTTCTCCGAATCTCACTTTTTCTATGTCGAAATATAACCTGAGGTTCTCGAGTTCACTTCTGAATGAAACAGGTTGTTCATCTTTTTTTGATAGGGCATATCGCATGAATTCTGAAAGATTCAAAACCATATCCCTTGCTTTTTCAGGGTTTGTGACTGTAAGTGAACTAATAGAATTAAGACTGTTAAAGAGGAAATGTGGATTTATCTGGGACCGGAGCATTTTCAGCTCTGTTTCCCGGACAAGGCTTTCAAGTCTTGCTTCTCTTGCTTTTTTCTCGGAAAGGTTTGTAAGACTTATAAAAAGGTAATAAGCAAGTATGGCAAGGAAGTAAATAAAAACACCTGTACCTGTCCTGTAAGGAAGAGTGACTGACCAGTAATGATTATATAGTTCCTTGTCACTGGCAATCAGAAGCATGATTGATTTTGTCAGCAGTATTGTCAGGGCAATTGTGACGATACCTCCGGTGACAAGGTTGATTATCATCGAAAGAGGTCTTGCTTTTTCCTGATTAAAATAGTTGAAAGGGAACCACAGGGACAGCATCAGTACTGAAAAAATAAGAAGTGACAACAATGTGTCGGGGATACTTATTAACTCGAAGCTTCCATAGGCGAAATAATATAACAATGTCTGGCCCAGCGCAAGAAAGAGCCAGGCCAGCCACCATATTATAAGTCGTGTCCTGTTTTCAAATACAGGATGCTTCATATACTGATTTCTTAATAACTTTTTACTTCACCGCCGCCGAAAACAACTGCACCTTTGATCGCAAGCTGGCTTGTCGAATCAACTGTTCTGCCGGGAGTCAGTTTCCTTGAATCGCTGAACCCGCCAAGAATGGGTGTCACTTCTATTGTAACGAACCAGGTATCGGGTACAATAATTGTTGCTCCTCCGAAAACGCATACTATCTCGATTTCATTCCTGCCCGGTGCGAGCCTGGCTTTCGTCAGATCAAGTTCTGTACCTCCAAAAACAGCTGATATCTTTCCTCCCCTGAAATTCTGCGAAACAACCTGGCGGTCACCGCCACTGAAGATATTTACATAATCGATATAGTCATCTCCTGTCATTCCTTTCGAAGAACCCCCGGCAATGCTTTTTCGTCTGGAAACAATGAACAGAATACCCACTATAATGAATATTGCGGGCCAGAACATATTATACATATGAAATGTTTCCCTGAATACAAGAGGGATCATAAAAAATCCGCCAACTGCCATTACAATTATCCCTGCAGTTTTTTCTGCTGAACTGAGGGTAAGAACCAGCCCTATTGTAACAAGAAGCATCGGCCAGCTGAAGACCACATTATCGATGAAGTCGGGAAAGATTCCTGTATTCCTGAGGATAAGAAATAATCCCGCAATGACAAGAACCACTCCGATAATTACTTTGTTGCTGGAACCGTGATAAGGTTCTTTGCCCGGGATATTACTATCAGTACGGTAATCACTATTTGTTTCCATAATTGTAAATTTATTTGTTTTTTAATCAATCAGTTTGTTATCTCCTTTTAAAGAAGGAAGAGATTATGAATGAAATTCCGATCAGTATCACTACTCCCGGCCAGTAGAAAGTTTTTACAACCTCAGGCATTTCCCCGAAGTGATTATCATACATGAACCATATTCCTCCTGCTATCATAAGTATTCCCGGGATAAAGCTGAGGTTCAGGATCAGGATCACGCCGATAAAGACCAGTGCTGTTTCCCAGGTAAAGTAATCTTTAACGCTTCCCAGGTGAAGCATGTCGTTTGTCGCTACAAGAAGAGCAAGCCCGAGTGCTATGAGAAAGAGTCCGAAACTCACTCTGGGATGATGCTCCCGGTGTTTCTCAATATGACTGTCACGCTGTTTCATGTCTTTAATGATTTACGGATCAAAAATAGTTCACAATAATATTGGAAGCTGATTAAAATCGGTGAATTGCGGTTTTTTGGCGGTATATGGCATCTTTTGCTGGAAAGTGTTACTTTTTTGTTCATAATTTTTTTTATTGAATAAGCTTTCATATTTTTGCAGACCAAAATTTGTTGAGATGTCGGGTTCATATACAATACCGATAAGCGGGTTGAAGGAAGGCTGCCACAGTCATAAGTTTGAATTAGGTAAGGAGTTTTTTGGCCTGTTTGAGGAATCTGAAATACGCGAAGGGGAGCTTATAGTTTCTGTGGAAGCTGACCGGCGTGTATCGCATATTGATATTATGATCAGGATCAAAGGGACTGTAATGGTTTCCTGTGACAGGTGCCTCGGGGTTTTTTCCCTGCCTGTAAACTCTGAGAACAGACTTCTGGTCAAATTTGATAAATCGCATGATGAAACCGACCCGGATATAATATCAATGTCAGCAGAAGAGACAGATCTTGATCTCACCTGGTATTTATATGAATACATACAGCTGGCCCTGCCCATTCAGCGAATTCATCCTGAAGATGAAAAAGGGAACAGCACATGCGATCCGGAAATGATCAGCAAGCTTAATGAACATATTATCAATGAAGATATTGGCACTGACCCATGCTGGGACGAATTAAAAAGAATTATGAACAATTAAAACTGGAAGAAATGCCAAATCCAAAACGGAAACACTCGAAAACAAGAAGAGACAAGCGCAGAACTCATTATAAAGCAACTGCACCAACAGTTGTAACATGTTCGAACTGCGGATCTTCGGTTCAGTATCACAGGGTATGTCCTGAGTGCGGCTTTTACAGAGGCAAGCTTGTCATCGAGAAGAAGACAGCTGAGTGATCCCGGTTAACAAACCGATGATTAGATGAAAATAGGTCTGGATATAATGGGTGGCGATTTTGCACCTGAAGCGGTAGTTGAGGGTGCAGTTGATTCACTCAGCCATTTATCTGGTGATGATAAACTGGTTCTTGTCGGGGATCAGGATTCCATCCATTTCAAACTGAAAGAATTATCCTGTGATCCGTCACGGTTCGAGATTGTTCATACAACACAGGTAATAGGAATGGGCGATACACCGTCAAAGGCCTATTCCCAGAAACCCGATTCAAGTATAGCAGTCGGATACAGGCTTTTAAAGGAAAACAGGATAGAAGGCTTTTGCAGTGCCGGAAATACCGGTGCAATGCTTGTTGGCGCCAGCTATACGGTTAATGTGATCCCGGGAGTCTTTCGCCCGGCACTTGCAACAGTAATGCCTGTAGTGAATAACCGCCATGCTGTTATCCTGGATGTAGGGCTTAATCCCGACACAAAACCTGACGTCCTGCTTCAGTATGGTATGCTTGGTACCCTGTTTGCAAAATATGTCCTCGAAATTGATAATCCCACCGTCAGGCTTCTTAATATTGGCGAGGAGGCATCAAAAGGCACTCCGGCAGTGAAAGCTGCCTATGAACTGATGAAGGAACACACAGAGATAAATTTCCTCGGGAATATCGAAGCAAACGAAATGTTTGGCGAAAAATCACCGGATGTGATAGTTTGCGACGGTTTTGTGGGAAATATAGTCCTGAAGCAGACTGAAGCTTTTTATCAGATATATAAAGCCAGAAATCTTTCGGATTCCTATTTTGAAAGACTTAATTTCGAGAATATCGGAGGTACTCCTATAGTAGGAATAAATGCCAATGTGGTTATTGGTCATGGAATATCTAAACGCAAGGCAATAATGAATATGATACTCCAGACCATGGCAGTAGTCCATGTCGACCTTGCCCAGAAGATCAAAGAAGCAATCTGATAATGGAAAAAATTCGTGCAGCCATCACAGGGATTCATGCCTGGGTTCCGGATTACAGGCTCACAAATTCCGAGCTGTCCCGAATGGTTGACACTTCCGACGAATGGATAATGCAACGTGTCGGAATAAAGGAAAGAAGGATACTCAAGGGAGAGGGTATGGGAACTTCTTATCTCGGGGAGATGGCTGTCTCAGGTCTTCTCGAAAAGACCGGCACTTCACCCGACGATATCGACCTGGTGATCTGCGCCACAATCACTCCCGATATGCAATTCCCGGCCACAGCAAATATAATTTCGGAAAAAGCAGGGATAAAAAATGCCTTCAGTTTCGATCTGGCAGCTGCATGCTCCGGCTTCCTTTTCGCTTTACAGACAGGAGCTTCATATGTTGAGACAGGGAAGTATAAAAAGGTTATTGTAGTTGGCGCCGACAAAATGTCGTCTATAACGGATTATACCGACCGGACAACATGCCCTCTTTTCGGCGATGCAGCCGGCGCCGTTCTCCTTGAACCCACAACAGAGGATTATGGAATAATGGATCATATTTTTCACGTCGATGGTTCAGGTCAGAAATATCTACATCTTAAGGCCGGGGGATCGGTGAAGCCGGCTTCTGTTGAGACTCTTGAGGCAAAGGAACATTTTATATACCAGGAAGGACAGGTAGTGTTCAAGTTTGCAGTATCGAAAATGGCCGATGTAGCAGCCGAAATAATGCAGAAGAACAACCTTAAGCCCGATGATATCGCCTTTCTTGTACCACATCAGGCCAACCTCAGAATAATTGATGCAACAGGCCGCAGGATGGGACTTCCTCCGGAAAAGGTAATGATCAATATCGAGAATTACGGTAATACAACCGCAGCCACAATCCCTCTGTGTTTATGGGAATATGAAAAACGGCTTAAAAAGGGCGACGTACTCATTCTGGCAGCATTCGGCGGCGGATTTACATGGGGCTCCGTCTATTTAAAATGGGCTTATGATCCCGAATAAGGATTATGTAATCTACGCAATAGTTTATATATTTGCGAGTTATTAAGTTTATATCTTAAAGCTCTAACAACTATGGCAAAATACAATGAGGCTGAAGCAGCAGCAATTAACCTTGTAAGCAGCGGTACTGATATTACGGGAGATGTGAAATCCAGCGGGGATCTGCGTATTGATGGCACTCTTAACGGTAATCTGAATACAAAAGGGAAGGTGGTTATAGGTCCGACCGGAAGAGTTAACGGGGAAGTTATCTGCAAAAATTCGGAAGTATCAGGAACGGTCGAGGGAAAGATCACAGTGCATCAACTGCTTATACTGAAAGTCTCTTCAAAGATCTTTGGCGATATTGTTACCTCAAAATTATCAATTGAACCCGGAGCAATTTTCTCAGGAAACTGCAAAATGAGCGACAACGACAGCAATGGAGGACCAGGAAAAGGAAAAGAATCAGAAAAAAGCTCAAAATAAAGGATTAAGCGATTATGCCAGATATACAGGCCTGGCTGTCCAGATGGCAGTAATAATTGGCCTCACCACCTGGGGAGGCATCAAACTCGACCAACTGGCAGGATTCTCCGGACCTGTCTTTACAATAATTCTTTCTTTACTTGGCGTTTTTGCTGCTATATATGCGGCAATCAAAGATTTTATTAAGTGATCCCTCCCTTGAAACCTCTTCTTAAAAATATCTTTTGGCTTGTTATTATAGAAACCCTGATTCTTACAGGAGGGCTTGTACTATCGTCATCCTGTGACCCCGGGTTTGAATTTGCAGGAATAGCTGTCCTTTCATTGTCTTTTACTCTTCTGTCGCTTCTTACATTAATAATATTTTTCATCGGACAGAAAAAGGAGCCTGAAGCCCGGACCATGTACATACTTGTAGCATTAGGGATCAAGTTCATACTCGAAATGGTGATAGCTCTGCTCTGGTTTTTTGTTGCTAAAAAAACTGGATTAACATCAGTAATATTGTTTTTTGTACTATATTTAGCGTTCACTCTGTTTTCGATATTGGTTGTGTTGAAAACGCTGAAATACAAACCTTTATAAGAGAAATTTATTTTGAAAACACGTATAGTTGCATTATTTTTTACAGTTCTGTTGCTCGGGGTCTCACCTGGTATAGTTTCAGGTCAGCATGAACCACAAACCCAAGGACCGGAGACATCCGCTGAAGCATCCGGAGCCTTTGATGCCAGCGAATTCATTCTTGATCATATTGCCGATTCGCATGAATGGCACATCCTTACACTGGGAGAAGGAGAACATGCAAAATCTGTTGCTATCTATCTGCCCGTGATCCTTTACAGCAGGGAAGCCGGACTTCACTTCTTTTCATCCAGAAAACTGGCCCATGGCCAGGAATATAAAGGCTTTAAACTTATGGAGGAAGGTGACCTCAAGGGAAAGATCGTTTCAGTAAGACCTGATGGGACAGTTGATGAAGAAAATCTCCCACTCGATTTCTCAATGACTAAAACAGTCATCGGAATGCTGGCTGCCGCAATAATCGGATTATGGATATTTCTTGCACTCTCACGATCATACAGAAGAACAGGAATAAGTCATCCGAAGGGAATTCAAAGCCTTCTTGAACCTGTTATCTGTTTTGTCCGTGATGATATTGCAATCCCGAATATAGGTCATGAGAAATACCTGAAATTCATGCCATATCTCTTATCCGTATTTTTCTTTATACTGATAAATAATCTCATGGGCCTGATCCCGTTTCCCCCGCCTTTCGGGGCAAATGTTACAGGTAATATTGCAGTGACTTTTACACTGGCCTTTTTTTCATTCGTTATAATTCAGATAAACGGAAGTAAAACTTACTGGAGAGATATTTTTGCAACACCGGGTCTTCCTGTATGGCTTCTTCCGATAATGATACCGGTTGAGATCATCGGGGTCATTGCAAAACCCTTTGCTCTGATGATCCGTCTTTTTGCAAATATTACTGCAGGACATATAATTGTCATGAGCCTTCTGGCACTTATATTTATATTCGATTCTCTTGCAGTTGCCCCGGTATCGATATTCTTTGTGATTTTTATGGACTGCCTTGAATTACTTGTGGCATTCCTCCAGGCATATGTTTTCACACTTCTGTCAGCCCTTTTCATAAGTCTGGCAGTGGTGGAAGAACATCATTAATTTTTTATGTTTAATTAATAACAAATGTCATGACAGGTACATTAGCAGCAGTTGGAGCAGGTTTAGCAGTTATAGGTGCAGGTGTCGGGATCGGAAGAATTGGAGGTTCAGCTATGGAAGCAATAGCCCGCCAGCCTGAAGCTGCAAACAAAGTTCAGACAGCAATGATCATCTCAGCAGCCCTTATCGAAGGTGTTGCTCTGTTTGCTGTTGTCGTTGCTCTTATTGCAAAATGAGTAATTGAGATCCTTCAACGGTTGGTTGAAGGATCTCTTTATTATTATGAATTCTAATTAAGTTTATTATGATATTATTAGCAGGTAATAGTCTGACAAGCCCCGCAATAGGTACAATTTTCTGGGCAGTCCTTATATTTTCTATCTTCTTTCTGGTACTCACGAAATTTGCCTGGAAACCTATTCTTGGCGCCCTCAGACAGAGAGATGAGATGATAAAGGGATCCCTTGAAGCAGCGGAACAAGCACGCAAGGATATGATTCAGCTCCAAAGCGATAACGAAGCTATATTAAGGAAAGCAAGGGAGGAAAGAGAAGATATCCTCAGAGAGGCCAGGGATGTAAGAGATAAGCTTATTGCCGAAGCAAAGGGCAGGGCTACTCAGGAAGCTTCAAAGATTGTTGAAAATGCAAAGGCCGGGATTGAAAGAGAAAAAACAAAAGCCCTTGCGGAAATTCATGACCAGCTTGCTACCCTTTCAGTGGAAATAGCATCCAGGCTGCTTGGAGAGAAACTGAGCCGCACCGGAGAACAGGAAAAACTGATAAACAAATATCTCGAAGACATTAATCTGAACAAAAACTAGACTTTCAAATCTTAATGAACGACGGTAAAATTTCTGTCAGATACGCGAACGCACTCTTCCAGTCAGCCCTTGAAAAGAACTTACTGGACAAAGTTTATAAGGATATGACCCTGATTCTTGAAGTGACCTCTGTCCCTGAATTCAGGGAACTGCTTGAAAGCCCGATAATCAGACCATCAAAAAAAAGGGAGGTCATTCAAAATACGATCGGAGGCAACATCGATAAACTTACTGCATCACTGATCGATCTGATCGTTAAGAACGGAAGAGAGAATTTCCTTCCCGGAATCGCAAGAGAATTTATCCGTGCCTACAAGGAATATAACGGCATAACTGAACTGGTGCTGACAACAGCTGTAAAAGTCAATGAAGATGTAAAGAAACGGATAGCAGATCTGATTGCCGGAATTTTTAAAACCAAAGTAGAACTGAACGAAGTTATCGACAGAAATATTATCGGGGGATTTATATTGAAAGTCGAGGATAATTATATTGATGCAAGCGTCAGAAACAAACTTCGTAAAATAGAAAAGGAACTTAAATCAGGAGCACTTACAATATAAAAATTCCAGGGTCAAAATTCCAGGGTCAAAGTTTGAGCAATCTTGAATGTTGAATTTTAAACATAAACAAAAGAAAACTAAGTAAACAAATAATATAGTATGGCAAGTATAAAACCGGCAGAAGTATCAAGTATTCTGCGTCAGCAACTTGAGGGGATCCAGACGGGAGCGGATCTGGAAGAAGTAGGGACCGTTCTCACTGTTGGTGACGGGATAACACGTATTTATGGACTGTCAAACGCACAATCAAATGAACTTATTCAGTTTGAGAATGGGATTGAGGCTATTGTCCTGAACCTTGAGGAGGATAATATTGGTGCAGTGCTCCTTGGTCCTACGGAAGAGATCAATGAAGGTGATATTGTGAAAAGAACAGGTCGGATCGCCTCTATCGGAGTGGGCGAGGGTTTGCTCGGAAGGGTAATTTCTCCGACAGGTCAGCCCCTTGACGGGAAAGGCCCTGTTGAAGGTAAACTTTACGATATGCCTTTCGAAAGAAAAGCTCCGGGAGTTATCTTCCGTCAGCCTGTAAAACAACCGCTTCAGACAGGTATCAAACCTATTGATGCGATGATTCCCATCGGAAGGGGACAGAGGGAACTTATAATAGGTGACAGGCAAACAGGTAAGACAGCTATTGCGATCGATACAATAATTAACCAGCGAAGTAATTTTGAGAAGGGCAAACCGGTCTATTGTATCTATGTTGCTGTTGGTCAGAAAGGTTCAACAGTTGCCAACATAGCAAAAATCCTTGAAGAACATGGAGCGCTTGAATATACTGTTATAGTTCTCGCTACCGCATCCGATCCGGCTGCATCACAGTTCTATGCACCTTTTGCCGGGGCTGCAATAGGAGAATTCTTCCGTGATACAGGAAGGGATGCCCTGGTGATCTATGATGACCTGTCAAAACAGGCTGTTTCCTACAGGGAAGTATCCCTGTTACTCCGCCGGCCGCCAGGACGTGAAGCATACCCGGGTGATGTGTTTTACCTGCACTCAAGACTCCTCGAGAGAGCCGCAAAAATCATTGAATCGGATGAAGTTGCCAGAAATATGAACGACCTTCCGGAATCATTACGACCTATTGTAAAAGGAGGCGGTTCGCTTACCGCTCTGCCTATAATTGAAACACAGGCAGGCGACGTCGCAGCCTATATACCCACAAACGTTATTTCTATTACAGACGGACAAATATTCCTTGAATCAAACCTTTTCAATGCCGGCGTCAGACCCGCTATTAACGTAGGAATATCTGTGTCAAGGGTGGGAGGTAACGCACAGATCAAAGCAATGAAGAAAATAGCCGGAACACTTAAAGTCGACCAGGCTCAGTATCGCGAACTTGAAGCCTTTTCAAAATTCGGATCCGACCTCGACGCGGCAACACTGGCAATACTTAATAAAGGATCAAAGAACGTTGAAATACTTAAACAGGGACAATATTCCCCGATGCCGGTTGAAAAGCAGATTGCTATAATTTATTGCGGAACAATGGCACTTCTGAAGGACGTTCCTGTCACTAAAGTAAGGGAATTCGAAAAGGAATATCTCGAACTTCTTGATCTCAAATACAGGGATACTCTGGATCAACTTCGCGATGGTATCCTTAATAATGATATTACAGGTGTTCTTGAAAAGGTCGCCGGAGAGATTGTTCAGAAATATAAAACCAGGTAATTTCCGGGAATCGTCAAATTAATGAATTCCAAATGGCGAATTTAAAAATTATCAGGGTAAGGATAGCTTCTGTAAAATCAACAAGGCAGATAACATCTGCCATGAAAATGGTATCTGCTGCCAAGCTGAGAAAAGCACAGGATAAAATACTGAGGCTCAGACCATATGCACATAAGCTTCATGAAATCCTGGTTGGCCTCTCACAAAGCCTTGCAGAAACACGGGTTGATAATGTCTACGGAAGAATAACTTCTCCCGAAAAAATTCTCCTGGTTGTAATTACTTCCAATAAAGGTCTGTGCGGTGCATTTAATTCAAATGTCATTAAGGAGGCCAGACGGGTGGTGTCTGAGAAATATTTTGATCAGTTCAGTAAAGGGAATGTTACAATTCTTCCCGTTGGTAAAAAAGGGTATGACTTTTTCAGAAAGCAGAATATAAATATGCTACCTGAGTGTAACCATCTTCTGAATGACCTTACTTTTGAAAATGTAGTTGTTGTTGCTGAATCAATAATGAACAGATTTGTTGCCGGGGAGTACGACAAGGTAGAAATAATTTATAACCAGTTCAAAAATGCTGCGGTACAGAACCTGACAGATGAAGTGTTCCTGCCGGTGGAGACCGTCCGGGATGGCAACACTAAAGAATCTGTTCCGGCTGATTATATCTATGAACCCTCCCGGGAGGAAATTGTAAAGGAACTGATCCCCAAATCTCTTAAGATCCAGTTTTATAAAGCAGTTCTGGATTCTTTTGTAGCCGAACACGGAGCCCGTATGACCGCTATGCATAAGGCAACCGATAATGCGACTGAAATGATCCGCGATCTGACACTTCAGTACAACAAGGCAAGGCAGGCTTCAATCACAAATCAGATACTGGAGGTTGTCAGCGGAGCAGAAGCGCTCAAAGGTTAAGCATACAACTTTCAACGGAAATGTACAATCATTCGGAACTTAAAGTATTGGTCGATAAGGCTTTGATGAACCTTTCATATAACACGGAGGCACCACGGCTTATCGATCCGGTCAGATACATTCTTTCAATCGGGGGGAAAAGATTACGCCCTGTTCTGACATTGATGGCGTGTAATCTCTTTAATGACAGGATAAATGATGCAGTAATGCCTGCAGCAGGTATTGAAGTATTCCATAACTTCACCCTTGTCCATGATGACATAATGGATCAGGCATCACTCAGACGGGGACTGGCTACTATTCACAGTAAATGGAATGTCAACCAGGCCATACTCTCGGGCGATGTAATGGCATTTATTTCAAATGAATGTTTTCTTCAGGCTCCTGCGGAAAGTATGATAAAGGTTTTCAGGGTGTTCAATAAAGCTGCGGTGGAAGTATGTGTAGGCCAGCAGCTCGATATGGATTATGAAAAAGCAGTTATCGTCACACATGATGAATACCTGAGGATGATCGAACTTAAAACTGCCGTTCTTATTGCCGCTTCCCTGAAGATTGGTGCAATAATCGGAGGAAGCGACGATAAAGATGCCGATCTGCTTTTTGATTTTGGAAGAAATCTCGGACTGGCATTCCAGATACAGGACGATATGCTTGATGTCTGGGGTGATACAAAGATATTTGGCAAAAAGCAGGGCGGAGATATAACTGCAAATAAGAAAACCCTCCCCCTGGTGAAAGCAATGGAAAAGGCCTCAACAGCTCAGAGAAAAGAATTACAGGAACTGTTTTCCGGAAACGAAACAGATCCGGAAATCAAGATAAAAAAGACAATAAGCCTTTTTGATGAGCTTGGTGTAAAGAGCGCCACAGAATCACTGATCAGAGAATATATAAATAAAGCTTTCGTGCTGTTCCAGAAAGTGTCGGTTGATGAGAAGAGGAAAAGTGAACTGACAACTCTCGCCGGTTCACTAATCGGCAGGGAATACTGATTCAATTTCCAGATTTGCCACCACCGGACAAACCGGTGATGTTAAAAAGGATCCCGGAATTTATAATTAACTGGTCATACTTGCTGATGACATATTTGATTTCGGTAAAGAGATCCAGCCGGTCAGATAAATTCATACTTATTCCTGCACCTGCATTGAGACCCAATGCATTGTCACTCTCCTTAAAAGTATCAGAATCCTCATATTCATCTTTTTTCGAGGTAAGAAGTATATCAAGCCCTGCAAGACCATAAAAACTGAACGCCCCGGCTGATCTGAATATGTAATGCCCGTTAATATCGAACATCATGGAAGAAACAACAGTTCTTATGTTGCCATCATCATTAATACCCGGATAGAAAGCTGTAAAGGACGGAGAAATACTCAATTCCGGGGAAATATTATAGATACCCTTTACGAATGCTGCATAATTTCCGCTGCGGCCGGATCCTTCGCCGGTATTGTGAAACTTAAAACCACTGCTGAAAGCCAAACCGCCACCGGCTTTGGTGAATTGCGCATTTATTACCTCTAAAGCAACAGTAGTAATTATTAGACAGATTATCAGTTTTTTCATTGATTATAAGGAATCATAAGTTCAAATCAGCATTAAAGATAAATCATATTATTTATACTTCTCAAAAGTGTTCATCTTCAAATTTTATTAAATTTGTAGCTTCCGAAAAATAATTAAAAATCAAATTATAAATATGCCAAAGAATATCGGGAAAATCAGCCAAATCATTGGAGCAGTGGTTGATGTAACATTTAGCAAACAAGGGACTGAGATGCCCGACATCTATGATGCCCTTGAAATCAGGCGGGATGACGGAACAACGCTGGTTGTGGAGTGTCAGCAGCACATAGGAGAAAATACTGTCAGGGCTATTGCAATGGATTCGACAGACGGATTACGCAGGGGGTTGGAAGTTGTTGCCACAGGTTCGCCTATTACTATGCCCATCGGTGACCAGATCAAAGGCCGGCTGATGAACGTTACGGGTGAGTCGATTGACGGGATTGGCCCCCTGGATAAGACAGGCGGTTATCCTATACACCGCAAACCTCCCAAATATGATGATCTTTCGACTGAAAAGGAGGTTCTGTATACCGGGATAAAGGTAATAGATCTTATCGAACCCTATTCAAAGGGCGGTAAAATTGGTCTGTTCGGCGGTGCCGGTGTAGGTAAGACTGTAGTGATCCTTGAACTGATAAACAATATTGCAAAAGCATATTCCGGACTATCGGTATTTGCAGGTGTTGGTGAAAGAACAAGAGAGGGGAACGATCTTCTCCGTGAAATGATTGAAGCCGGAGTTATTTCCTACGGGAATGACTTTCTTGAAAATATGAAAGCGGGAGGCTGGGATCTTTCGAAAGTGGATCGGGATGCACTCAAAGAATCAAAACTGGCACTCGTTTTCGGTCAGATGAATGAACCTCCCGGAGCAAGGGCAAGAGTAGCTCTTTCCGGATTATCTGTTGCCGAACATTTCAGGGATGGTGATGAGAAAAGCGGTGGAAGGGATATTCTGTTCTTCATGGACAATGTTTTCCGTTTTACACAGGCGGGATCCGAAGTATCTGCCCTTCTTGGAAGAATGCCCTCCGCAGTAGGATATCAGCCTACCCTTGCAACAGAAATGGGCATAATGCAGGAAAGGATCACGTCAACAAGGCACGGATCAATTACATCTGTCCAGGCTGTCTATGTACCCGCCGACGACCTTACCGATCCCGCTCCTGCCACTACCTTCGCACACCTCGATGCTACTACGGTACTAAGCCGTAAAATATCGGAACTTGGCATTTATCCGGCTGTTGATCCGCTCGATTCAACGTCAAGGATCCTGACACCTGAAATAGTCGGGGAAGCACACTATAATTGTGCCCAGAAAATTAAAGAGCTGCTGCAGAGATATAATGAACTGCAGGATATAATTGCGATCCTCGGAATGGATGAACTTTCGGAAGAAGATAAACTGGTCGTTCACCGGGCAAGAAGAGTTCAGAGATTCCTTTCACAACCTTTCCATGTTGCAGAACAATTCACAGGTATTAAAGGTGCCTTCGTTACTATTGAAGATACAATAAAGGGCTTCAATATGATAATGGACGGGAAAGTAGACAAATACCCTGAATCCGCATTCATGCTGGTCGGCACTATTGAAGATGCAATTGAAAAGGGTGAGAAAATTCTTGCACAGTCTAAATAATTATCAGGATGAAAGCAGAGATCATCACTCCTGACTACAAAGTGTTTGAGGCGGAAATTAAGTCAATAAGGGTCCCCGGTAAGAAGGGATCCTTCCAGGTCCTTAAGGACCACGCCCCTATAATCTCCACCCTCGAGAACGGACCTGTTATAATTGTAGATATGACGGGAAAGGAAACTGTTTATGAGATTAGCGGAGGAGTGATCGAAGTCAGGATGAATAAAATAATCCTTCTTGCCGAATCGGTGAAGTAAATAATCCTGCATGACAACCGACGAATTCAGAAAATATGCCCATGATCTGGTTGAATGGATTGCAGGCTATTTTGAGAATGTCGAAAATTATCCTGTTAAATCTCAGGTAAAACCGGGAGAAATATTTGACCGGATTCCCGGGAAGGCTCCCTTGTTGCCGGAACCTTTTGAAAATCTGATAAGAGATCTGGATGAGATAATAATGCCGGGAATCACTCACTGGCAAAGTCCGGATTTCTTTGCCTATTTTCCTTCAAACAGCAGTCCCCCTTCTGTCCTCGCCGAAATGATCACAGCAGCACTCGGAGCCCAGTGCATGAACTGGGAAACATCTCCTGCTGCTGCCGAACTTGAGGAAAAAATGATGATATGGCTCCGGGACCTGACAGGACTTCCTGAAAATTTTGAAGGAGTCATTCAGGACAGCGCTTCTTCAGCAACACTTGCAGCCATCCTGACCGCCAGGGAAAAATCGACTGATTACCTTATAAATAATACCGGATTCAAAAATTCACCTCAGCTTCGTGTTTATTGTTCCGAACAGGCTCATTCATCCGTAGAGAAAGCAGTAAAAATAAGCGGAATTGGAAGGTCGAACCTTGTGCGGATACCGGTGAGGAATGATTTTTCAATGGATCCTGCCAAGCTTGAAACAGCTGTTTCGGAAGATATCAGGAATGGTTACCTTCCATGTTGTGTTGTTGCCACAATCGGGACAACAGGGACTACAGCCGTTGACCCTTTACGGCCTGTAGGAGAGATCTGCCGTAAAAATAATATCTGGCTCCATGTTGACGCCGCAATGGCTGGTACAGCCCTCCTGCTGCCGGAATTTCGCTGGATGACTGATGGGAAAGAATACATCGACAGCTTCCTGTTCAATCCACATAAATGGATGTTTACAAATTTCGACTGTACTGCCTATTTTATTAAAGATGCAGCAAGGCTGATAAAGACATTCGAAATACTTCCCGAATATCTTAAAACAAGAACCAGGGGCTGTGTGAACGATTACCGCGACTGGGGGATACCTCTCGGAAGACGCTTCAGGGCGCTTAAACTCTGGAGTGTGATCAGATCCTACGGGGTCGAAGGGCTTCAGGATAAAATAAGACAACATATCAGGTTTGCATCTGAGCTTGAAGAAATGATACGTGAGGAGAAAGATTTTGAGATACTTGCACCTGTTGTTATCAATGTCGTCTGCTTCAGATACAAACCGGAGGGAATGGATGAGGATTCCCTTAACAAATTAAATGAAAAGCTCAACCATGCACTGAATGATTCAGGGAAAATATATCTTTCACATACTGTTACTGCTGGTAAATATACCCTCAGAATGGTCACGGGCCAGACTAACGTTACTCTCGCTCATGTTCGGAAAGCATGGGAGCTTATCAGGAATACGGCCAGGAACATTACAGTCTGATCCGGTTCAACCCTGACCTTCCTATACTCATTCCATAAATATCAATACTGAAGATTGTCTCAATAAAAGGAGATTGAAAATCTTTCGACCAGGATGCCTGAACTCCTGCTGAGATCATGTATGGGATCCTGAGAACATGGAAATCAGCAAGGATCTCTCCGCCCCAGGAGCTGAATGATTCACCATACTTATGGACGTAATCCACCGCCAGACCTCCGGAAGACGTCCTTTGAAGGTAATAATTGTTTCTTCCCCTGGCAAAATCATAGAAAATTCCTGCACGTATCCTTTTAAGATAAAGAAGGCTTGCAATATTAAAATCCGGATATATCAGAGGAGCTTTGTAATCGCACGATATAAAGCTGATCTCTTCTGAAATTATGTTCTTATATCCTCTTGGGAAATGTATCCTGTTTGGCATCAGGAACTTGGCTGTAGTCAGGAACTCGTTTTCATACCTTAATCTCAGAACGTTATTTGCAAATATGCCCGGGAAGAAAAAGGAAGTCTGAAGGGAAGTAACCGATCCGTAGAAATCCTTATCCCACGGATATATTGAAAAGTTCAGATCAACTACCTGAGCCAGCCTTGGATAAATATCCCGCATGGATGAATTGCGGGAATTATAAAAATATATCCTGCCTGTAAGCTGCGTCTGGCCATAATCATATCTCGATTCCTCCTTAATATGTATATAATTATTCTGATATAAAGATGAGAATGAAGGCTGAAGGAACTGATGGAACTTTCCGGTTGAAAAATGCAGTGGCAGCGATAATGTATTTGTAAAATTTATACCGGGATCAACCTCTGCCGGATCAGCGGTGTTATTGTCCTGTTTGAAAATTGCCGGCCGGTCACCGTAATTTATCCTGCCTTCGTAAACAGGGTACCAGCCTTCCCATTTAACCGTGGAATGGACCTTATGAAGCCCGTCATAATATTCATATCCTGTGGAAGTTGTAAGTGTGCTTAACTGATTCTGGCTGAAAAGTGTAAAACCGGGCCTTACAGCTGTCGGATCTGCTTTAATTTCTTCAATATCTGCATAAAAAGGCATCCAGCTGTGAAAACCAAGAAGATGTTGCCATTTTTTGTATCTGACAGGGACATATGTACCTGATAATAACGGCTCATCAATTTTACTTCCCTGCGGTTTGATCCGGTCTATTATAAAAGCTGTTTCAAGTCTTTCAGGCAAGTCATCGTCGTTTAAACGATTGATCTCCGTATAGCATAAATTATTGCCCGATGATGAATAATCAGTGAAAATGATCCTGTTTCCAACAGGAAGCGGATCAGTTGCACCGAAGGAGGAATTTGTTATTATCCGGATCTTTTTATCGGGCGGAAGGACATATATATTTTCAGTTCCTGAAGCGGAACTTACAAAGAACAGGGAATCATGTCTTATCACTGCCGACTGATAATCAGTTGGACTTTCATTAATGAGCTTTTGCCACGACCAGTCAGCAGGCCTGAACGATATGATTCCTTCTCCATTACCTGTAAGTGTGATCATACAGATCTTTGAACCGTCATCCGACCATTGTGGCTTCTGGAGATAAGCATTTTCAGGCACCGGGATTGTCTTGATGACCCTTCCTGTACCGGCACTTAAGAGCACCAGATTATTCCTGTTTTCAATAGTGTTTTCTGTAGCTGCAATCATTTTTGCATCGGGTGAAATAGCCGCTGACATGTATCTCGATTTCCATGACAGCTGCTTAATCACCCTGTCCCTGGTATCCATTAGTTTGATGACTGAATAATTTCTGTTATCCCATCTCGGATCAGTCTGGGTTTCAACCCATACCAGTGTTTTTCTTCCACATGATATAACAAATGGATAAAGATTTCCCGGCGACTGAATAACTTTTTCAGTACTGTCTGAAGTATTGATCAGGACAAAGACAGGGGGATCAGAAAGAGATGTTCTTATTGCAGCATACGTATTATCGGCTATTTTAACCGGGCTGTAATAATTAATATATTTTTTTGCCTTTGAAGGATTAAGGATATTGTAATTCAGGGGTTTATTTATAGCTTTCTCATCATTCCATATCTTTGCCAGAGTATCAAATGTCTCCTTTGCAAGAGTTCTTTCCACTTTCCTGGTGTTATGCCAGAGGCTTAAGGTAAGGGGGTCGGCAAGTAAAGGTGCGTTTGCAGTAAACAGCAGGGCTTTGTTCCAGAGCTGTGAATCATATTTTAAACGTGACCATGCAACCATCTGATAGCCGCTCTGGTAATGGTCGGGAACAAAATGCCTGTAAGATCCGTTGAGCAGTTTATCATATTTATACATTTTCCCTTTTTCGATCGAGATAGCCTTAAGATATTTTTGAAATGCAGCGCTTCTGCCTCTGCCTGAAGCGGAAAAGACAGATTCATTATAAACTGCATCTCCTTCCATAAACCACAGGGGGACAAGGGCTGACACCACACCGGGGAACTGCTGACCAACCAGAACAGACATAATCCCGGAAAACCCTTTGTTAAGTGTTTCCATCTGGAATACGTGTGTAAGCTCATGCAAAGCCAGTTGAGTATTGTTATCCAGCGGTATGGAATTCTGTTCGGGTGTCGGATAGATCTCCATTCTTTTCGGAGCCCATGCTACATACCCGTTCGACTGTGTTGTACAATTATGGATTATTACAGGTATCCTGAATTTTCCGGCCTTGTACTCCGGCGACATATTTAAGTATGCCCTGTCGAGGGCTCGGGCAAATTCTATTCCCTCCTTCCCATATATCTCCGGATATATGATCTTAAACCGGTCGGTTTTTATCTGCATCCACTTTAATCCTGCCGGATCCTGACCGGTATTATAATACTGGGCAGAAAGTGTAACAGTTATCAGAAAGAATACAGGCAATAATAACCCCGCTCTTGATTTCATCAGATCAAATATTGTTCAAAAATAACAAATTAAGCGAGTTTGGGGCTAATGCCCGTGATAAACAAAAAAATCAGTACTTTCGTCTGCAAATTCTGTAAGCATGTTTTTCAAAAATGCTGAATGATGAAACAGTACAGACTCATAAATAACATAACCGGCTGGGTTGTATTTACGATCGCTGCAGTAACATACCTTCTTACTATTGAGCCGACAGCAAGCCTCTGGGATTGCGGTGAATTTATAGCATCATCTTATAAACTTGAGATAGGGCACCCTCCGGGAAGCCAGGTATTTATGATCCTCGCCAGGTTCTTTACACTTTTTGCAGGAGGGGATGTTTCAAAAGTTGCTGCTATGGTGAATGCGATGTCAGCGCTGGCAAGCGCTTTCACAATACTGTTTCTTTTCTGGACAATAACTCACCTGGCGCGGAGAATTATTGTCAGAAATGAAGTTGAAGTAAGCCTGACAGACATAATTTCAGTTATGGCAGCAGGAGTTGTCGGTAGCCTTGCATATACATTTTCTGATTCATTCTGGTTCTCAGCTGTAGAAGGTGAGGTATATGCAACATCATCTCTCTTTACAGCAGCTGTATTCTGGGCTATCCTGAAGTGGGAAGATGTAGCCGATGAAAAATATGCCGACAGATGGATCATCTTGATCGCATATCTTATGGGGTTATCAATCGGAGTGCACCTTCTGAACCTGCTGGCCCTGCCGGCTATCGTACTGGTTTACTATTTCAGGAAATCTGAATTTCATTGGAAAGGTCTGGTTGTTTCACTTGCAATATCATTCGTCATTCTTGCACTGCTTATGTGGGGAATAATTCCCGGAATGGTAAGAATAGCATCAAAATTTGACCTTTTCTTTGTCAACACTCTGAAGCTGCCTGCCAACACCGGTATGCTTGTTCACTTTATAATCCTTATTGTTCTATTTGTTCTTGCCATCAGAATGACACTTTATTCTGATAACAGCATGAAGAACAGTATTTTTGCAATTGCTGCAATCTTCTTTACAGGAGTCTGGGTGGTTTCCGGATCTGCAATTTTAAATGTGCTTGTTCTGGCAATTATAGCAGCTATTATCTGGTTTTTTGCAGGTAAGAGCAGGGTGACATTAAATACAATGGTGACTGCTGTTGCTGTCGTGCTTATAGGATATTCATCAGCAGCTATAATTGTGATCAGATCATCAGCAGGACCACCTTTGAACGAGAACAATCCTTCAAATCCCTTCAACCTTTTATATTATTTCAACAGGGAGCAGTACGGTCAAAGACCACTTATAAGAGGGCCGTATTATAATGCACCGGTACTTGATTATAAAGAAGGAAAGCCTGTCTATGCACTTGAAGATGATAAATATATTGTCACCCACAGGAATCTTGAAAGGGTATATGATGAAAGGTTCTTTACCCTTTTCCCGCGAATGTGGAGTGATCAGCAGGAAGATCATGCTGAGGTATACAGGGAATGGGGCGGAAATAACGGCATTCCCCTCCAGGTTACTGATCAGTCGGGGGAGAAGACTATCGTTAAGAAGCCACGCTACAGTGAGAATCTGAAATTCATGTTCTCATACCAGTTCGGATATATGTACTTCAGATATTTCATGTGGAACTTCTCCGGCAGGCAAAATGATACACAGGGTACAGGAGGGGCAATAAACGGGAACTGGATCACGGGTATAAAATTCCTCGACGAACCCCGGGTTGGTACTTATGATCTTCCTGCTGAACAGAAAAATGACACTTCAAGAAATAAATATTATCTTCTTCCTTTCCTTCTCGGCCTTGCCGGACTTTTCTACCATCTTAACCGGGATAACAAAAACTGGTGGATAATAATGCTTCTGTTCGTTATGACAGGTATTGCGATCGTTTTCTACCTTAATCAATATCCTAATCAGCCACGGGAAAGGGATTATGCCTATACCGGATCATTTTATTTCTTTTCGGTCTGGATAGGCCTGGGTGTCCTTGCCTTATATGAGGGTCTGGCAAAGCTTACCGGTAAGAAAATAGCTGCACCTTTAGCAGGATTGCTCTGCCTGCTTTGTGTTCCGGTGATCATGGCAAGGGAGAACTGGGATGATCATGACCGGTCGGGGCGATATCTCGCAAGGGATGTTGCGTTTAATTACCTCGAATCATGCGCTCCGAATTCAATACTGTTCACAAACGGGGATAATGATACCTTCCCATTGTGGTATGCACAGGAGGTGGAAGGGAAAAGGATCGATGTCAGGGTGTGTAACCTTATGTTGCTTAATACTGACTGGTATATCGACCAGATGAAGACTAAAGTATATGAGTCGGACCCGCTGCCGGTTACCCTCCCGGTTAAAAAGTATTATGATGGAATTAATAACCAGGTATTCATAATAGAAAAAACAAAAGACCCGGTTGATATTTCAACAATTATTGACTGGGTGAACAGCGACAATCCCGCAACCAAGGTACAGGTATCTGCAACTGAAATACTTGATATAATTCCCTCAAGGACTATCAGGATCCCGGTTGATGCGGAAAAGGTTCTTGCTTCAGGCACGGTAAGCCGGGAAGACTCGGCAAAAATAGTCCCTTATATCGATATTAAGCTTAAAGGGAGCTCAATTCTGAAAAGCCAGCTTATTGTACTCGACATCCTCGCACACAATGACTGGAAGAGGCCGATTTATTATGTTACAGGCTATCATAATGATGCACTTGGTCTTGAGGAGTATTTCCAGCTTGAGGGTTTGGCTTACAGACTTGTACCGGTTAAATCTGAGAACAAAAGCTGGGTCGATTACGGAAGGATTGAAACTGACATCCTGTATGAAAATATGATGAACAAATTTGTCTGGGGCGGCGCAAATGATCCGAAGGTTAACATTGATTATAACCATAAACGCACAATTACGGTTATAAGGGCAAGACTAAGTTATGCAAGACTGGCAAAGGAACTGGCGGCTGAGGGCAAAAATGAAAAAGCTATTCAGGTGCTCGACTATTGCATGGAAGCGCTTCCTCTTTCAAATATCCCGTATGATCCTTACTTCCCCGATCTTATAGAAGCCTATTTTATCGCCGGAAATACTGATAAAGCAGTAGCCCTTACAAATGATTTCTGCAATCATTACTATGAACAGCTTGATTATTATCTGAAACAGGATCCTTATATTGTCAGTTCTGCCTTGTATGAGATACAAATAGCAATTCAGTTTACCTCAAGGATCGCAGATGCCTGCAGTGATGCCGGCAGGACTGAACTGGCCGAATCAATAAACAATAAAATTACAGGATATTATACTACTTATATGAATATGCAGGTTCCTGCTGCACAGTAAAGAGATTTTGTTAAAATCCTCCTGGAGCCGGTTTACCCCTAAATCCCCCAGGGGGGACTTAAGTCTTCGGCATATTAAGCCCCCCTTGGGGGGATGGGGGGTAGATCAGGATTTTCATACTGTCTTTAAAGACAGGGATCAGTCAATATATGACTCCTGCCAGACCTTTTCGAACAGATATTTTTCGAGAAGGTTGTAGATAAATTCGGGATAGATTGGCTTCAGAACATATTCATTACAACCGGCAAGGAAAGCTTCTTTTTTACTCTGGTCGGATGCATATCCTGTTACCATTATTACCGGCACATTCTTCCTGGATTTGCGTAACATCCTTGTACATTCAATTCCGTTTACAAGGGGAACAAGAAAATCCATAAAGACCAGATCGATCTTCTCCCTGCTCATTGTAATAAAATCGACGAATTCTTTTCCGTTACGGAATACCCTTATTGTTGCACCTGTATTTTTCAGAAGGGTCTCATAATACATTACCGATGGAAGATCATCTTCCACGACAATGATAGTTTTGTCTGCTAAATTCAGACCGTTAGTTTTCAACCCTTTTTCAGACTTTGTATTGCACCGGTAAAATTACGACAAGTATAAGAGAATGAATAAATGGGCAGATGCTTTTATAAACATTTTTTCAACATGATTCAAACACTGACGGAACCGTCGGATCCATTAATATTTGCAATACTTGTTATATTTATTTATTTTCATCATACAAATTCCTTTCAGCATGTTCAGATATACAGGTTTTATCAGGGCAGGAATCCTTGTTCTGGTTTTATTGATCATACACCAGAACCTTTTCTGCCAGAGGGAATTCGATAATCCTACACGGGCATTATATATTTTTGATCTTTCAAAATATATCGACTATGGGCCTGGATTTGCCGATACGGCTAACTTCAGGATTGGTGTCCTGCTCGGTGATTATGACCTTATCTATGAAATGGGGAATCTTGCCAGGACACGGAAACAGATACAGCAAAAGCCTGTCGTGATTGTAGGATTTAAGAACATAGAAAGCATTACCCATACCCAGGTTCTCTACATGAACAGGAATTCGGGCCATGATCTGGATCTTGTAAAATCAAAAATTGCAGGGCATCAGACTATGCTGATAACTGAAGGTTATGAATTCAGGGAATCGATGATAAATTTCATCGTTGTTGACGGGAAGCCTCAATACGATATCAATGAGGAAAAAGTAAAGGAAGCCGGAATGACAGTTCCACAGGAAGTGCTTTTTATGGCTGTCAAAACGAAGGAAGACTGGGAGAAACTATTCGAAACAGCAAGCAGGGAAATCGAAGTTCAGAAGGTGATGATAAAGGAACAGACTGACACCATTAAAGTACAGAAGCAGAAAATTCAGGATCAGACAAAGCTGCTTGACAGTCTAGATAATGAAATAATCATTAAAGAAAAAATCCTTGAAGAAAAACAAAGACTTCTCGATTATCAGGCGGCACAGATCAGAAGGCAGCTGGAAGAAATAGAATCACAGAAAAAAACAATATCCGGTCATCGGGAGGAGATTCAGATCCAGAAGGATACACTTGAAAATCAAAAAGCTAAAATAAAGGATCAGGTGAACAGGATTAGTGATCAGGATTTCAGGATTTCGGAGCAGGAAAAGAAAATTTCACTTCAGGTCGAAGCAATTGAAAAACAAAAAATCATCCTCTTTTCAGCCCTCATTGCACTACTGCTTGTAAGTACTCTGGGGTATTTCATTTACAGAAGCTACATGATAAAGAAAGAAGCCAATGCTGAACTTGAGGAGAAGAACCGGACAATTTTAATGCAGAAAGATGAAATAGCACAACAGCGTGATCTGGCTTCGGCTCAGAGAGACCAGATAGCTTACCAGAAAAAACATATTACCGACAGCATTGAATATGCGAAGAGGATCCAGGCAGCACTTATGCCTTCCCTGGAACTTTTCAGCGACAGACTTGAACATTTTGTCCTTTATAAACCTCTGGCAATTGTAAGTGGTGATTTCTACTGGGTGAGCTCACAGGGTGACAAACAGGTTATCATTTCTGCCGATTGCACAGGCCATGGAGTCCCCGGAGCATTTATGAGCATGCTCGGGGTTTCACTGTTGAGTGAGATTGTTAACGGAAGACATGTAATTATGCCCGATGAGATAATAAATAATCTTCGGCAGGGTGTGATTAAAGCATTGAACCAGGATGAGGATGTGGGATCTGTCAGGGATGGTTTGGATATTTCCGTCTGCACGGTCGATTTTGAACAGAACATCCTCTGGTATGCCGGAGCATACAGCCCCCTGTATCTTATAAGGGGGAACGAGCTCAGACATTACCGGGCTGATAAAATGCCGGCATCCATTCACTATAAAATGCATCCTTTTACACTTCATAAAATTGAACTTCGCAAAGGGGATGCATTCTATTTATTCTCCGATGGATTTGCCGACCAGTTCGGGGGAGACCAGAAAAGAAAATTCATGTCTGGTCAGCTGAAAGAAACATTAATGGCAATTGCCTCAATGCCTATGCTCCGGCAGGGAGAAAAGCTGAATGAAGTATTTGAGAACTGGAGAGGCTCAAATCCACAGGTGGATGATGTGACTGTTATCGGGGTGAGATATTAACGGCAAACATACTCAGTCGTAACCGTTCCGACAGTTTTGGGCTTTGTAGCTTCAATCGCAATCAGACCGGCACCGCAATACTCAGTCTCATTCAGATCTTCTATAACTTCCCCGGTTGATGAATCGGTTGAAACAAGTCTGCACTTTTTGCATTGCATGAGATCTTCACATGATGACGCCGCCCAGGCAAGTAAAATGAATAAAACAGCAAAAAGAGTCTTTCTTTTCATAAAGGTTTTATTTCTGTCCAAATTTATTCACTATTCTTCAATAGAACGAAGAACAATTAAAAAGGTTGCATTTACATTATTTTAAAAAAAACATGCATCAATTCGTTAAATTGCAAGTCATTTAATCAGGAATGAAAACATTAATTAACGGAATAAATACTAAATGTCATGGAAGATTCTAAAATGAGAAAGCATGTAGTCGTAGTGGGGGCAATACATATAGGATTCGGTTTTATCGGCCTTATAGGTGCTGTTGCCGTTTTTGTTGCTCTCAATTTTGCAAAGGGATTTGTGGGAGGTGAAGATATACTGGAGATGATACTGGGATTCCTCTCGGTAAGCCTGCCTCTCCTTGTCGGATTTATGGCCACATTAGGCCTTGTGGGAGGAATAGGATTACTTTCCTTCCAGTCCTGGGCGCGTTACCTGATTATTGTCGTTGCAGCACTGGGCTGTCTTAACATCCCGATAGGTACACTGAAGGGTGTCTATTCCCTGTGGGTACTTCTTCAGGATGAGACAATAAAACTGTTCGGAAAGAAATAGACCGTTGTAAATACGAACTATTTCAAATAATTTCTAAATCATTGGATCAGGGAGGACGGGGCGTTATTTTAACGCCTCTTCGTTTTTCCGGGATTAATTTTTTTTATCAGGAGGGCGTTGCATACAACATCCTTATAATTTTACGGCCAATCAATATTTTTTTATAACATCGGCATTCCATGGAATGCCCCTACAATTATTATATTTATCGCAGTTTTTAAAATTTACTAAATGGCTGAAGATAACAAAATAATATTCAGTATGAACCGGGTAGGGAAAACCTATCCGCCTCACCGGCAGGTTCTTAAGGACATTTCCCTTTCATTTTTCCTCGGAGCCAAGATAGGAATCATAGGACTGAACGGATCAGGAAAATCCACACTTCTGAAAATAATTGCCGGACTGGAAAAAGAATACCAGGGCCAGGTAACATTCCTGCCCGGTTATTCAGTCGGACACCTGGCACAGGATCCCCTCCTCGATGAAACGGGGTCTGTTAAAGAAATCGTTTCTGAAGGTGTGAAGGAAATTATGGACCTTATGCAGGAATTCGAGACAATAAACAACAGTTTCGGTGATCCGCAGGTATTTGAAAATCCTGAAAAAATGCAGCAGTTGATGGACAGACAGGCTGTTCTGCAGGAAAAGATAGAATATCATGACGGGTGGAATATCGAGTACAGGATTGAGAGAGCAATGGATGCCCTCAGGTGTCCTGATAGTGAAGCAAAAGTGAATGTCCTTTCCGGAGGTGAACGCCGCAGGGTTGCATTATGCCGCCTTCTTCTGAGTCAGCCGGATGTTCTGCTCCTTGATGAACCAACAAATCATCTGGATGCTGAATCGGTACAATGGCTGGAAACAACGCTGAAACAATATAAAGGTACGGTAATCTGTATAACTCACGATAGATATTTTCTCGATAATGTGGCAGGATGGATACTTGAGCTCGACCGGGGAGAAGGAATTCCCTGGAAAGGTAATTATTCATCATGGCTTGAGCAGAAGGCAAAACGCCTCGAAATTGAAGAAAAAGGAAATGTCAGACGAAGAAAGATACTGGAAAGAGAACTTGAGTGGGTCAGAATGTCTCCAAAAGCCCGTCATGCAAAATCAAAAGCCCGTCTGGGTGCATATGAAAATCTTCTTAATCAGGATGTTAAACAGAAAGAAGAAAAACTTGAGATATTCATTCCCAACGGACCCAGACTGGGAGATAAGGTTATCAGAGCTTCTCATGTTGCCAAATCATTCGGTGATAAGCTGCTTTTTGAAGATCTTGATTTCAATCTTCCTCCTAACGGTATAGTTGGTGTTATTGGTCCAAACGGAGCAGGAAAGACCACTCTCTTCAGGATGATAATGGGACAGGAGGAGGCTACAAAAGGATCATTCGAGGTAGGCCCTACAGTTTCTCTGGGGTATGTCGATCAGTCTCATTCAGCCATCGATCCTGCAAAAAGTGTTTATGAGGTTATTTCCGGAGGACAGAATGATGTGATGGTCGGGAACAGGCTCGTTAATGCACGGGCATATGTGGCAAGATTCAATTTCACGGGAGCCGACCAGGAAAAGAAATGCGGTGTTCTCTCGGGAGGGGAAAGAAACAGGCTTCACCTTGCCCTTACGCTTAAATCGGGCGCAAACGTTCTGCTTCTCGACGAGCCGACAAACGACATAGATGTGAATACCCTGCGGGCACTTGAAGAGGGACTGGAGAACTTCGCCGGATGTGCTGTAATTATCTCTCACGACAGATGGTTTCTCGACCGCGTATCGACACATATGCTTGCTTTTGAAGGTAACTCAAAGGTGGTCTGGTTCGAAGGTACATATTCCGAGTATGAGGAGAATTATAAGAAAAGGGTTGCAGATACTACGCCGGTGAGGATTAAGTATAAGAAGCTGGTGTAAGGGCGCAGGGGCACAACGGCACAAAGGCACAACGACGCAATGTCGCAACGGTGCAACGGTACAACGGTGCAACGGCTCAGGACGAAGGGCGAAGAGTGGAGGAACAAAGGGACGGAGGGACGAAGGGATGGAGGGCTTAGGTGTCAGCCTGAGGAGTTTTGGGGACAAAAGTTTCCCCTCCTTTTTTTAAGGAGGGGTGGGCAGACCACAAAATCATCTGACGTGCAGAAATGTAAATGTTCTGGCCGGGGTGGTGTTTCTTAAAGGAATTTTTAAATAAAACTCTATATAAATCAACAAAATACAATGAAAATAGCCTTTTCAAAATCAGTATTTACACTGGCAATTTTACTATTGCAAATTCACTGCTCTTCAGCCCAGATAGGTACAAGATTTCCATCGGAAAAGAAAGAGATCACCGACCCCGTAACCGGCGCCAGGCTCACATTTCTTACCAGTACGCCTGCCGGAGATTCTAAGATTTATCAGACACATAACCAATGGACTTCGGATGGTAACTGGGTTATATTCAGATCCAACAGGGTAAAAGGTGAGGCAATGGCTGCCAATGAAAGAACAGGAGTGATCGTTCAGGTAAGTGAGGGTGGATATATGGGGATGCTGAATGTGGCACGGAAATCAATGAAGCTTTATTTTATGCGGGCAGCTCAGCGTCAGCCGGGAGCAAGAGGGTTTGGAGGCCCTGTTCAGGTAGTGGAGGTGGACCTGGCGAAACTTTTCAGCGACAGTGAATCCGGGAAACTGAAAGAGGCATCTGCTTATCAACGTATTTGCGGTATCACACCTGCAGAAATGGGTGCAGGAGGTGATATGGCACTAGACGGGGATGAGGAATGGGTATATTTCAGGGTTGGCAGGGATGAAGCTGCAAAACATCTGCCTGAAGGGACTAAAATAGAACAGAACTTCGGCCCCAGAAAAATGGGTGCCGGACCTTCAGGAATAGGCAAAATGAATTTAAAAACCGGAGAATGCGGATATGTTGTTTCAGTTCCTTTCCAGGTTGGTCATATCCAGACAAATCCGTGGGTTCCCGGAGAAATTGTTTTCTGCTGGGAAACCGGAGGCAAAGCACCTCAGCGTACCTGGACAGTAATGTCCGACGGAACAGGCATGAGACCGCTTTATCCGGAAGCGGGATATGAATGGATCACTCATGAGGCAATAATCACCAAAGATGAGGTTGCAATCGCCATTATGGGTCACAGGAAGGTCGGAATACCCGGCCAACAGGCAGATCCTGCAAATCCCGGACAGGAAGTTGACTGGGGTCCTTCAGGTACAAGAGAAAAGCCTACAGGACTTGGAATAGTGAATTTCCGGACACGGGAAATGATGATAGCCGGACAGACAAAGTCAGGTAGCGGATTGTGGCATGTTCATGGTTCGCCTGACGGCCGCTTTGCTGTTGGTGATGATTTCTCAAGGGGAATTTACCTTATTGACCGCCGGAACAGCGAGATGATTTTATTATCGACAGGACATAAAATGACAGCGGCCGATCATCCTCACCCCACTTTCAGCAACGACGGAACCAAAATAGAGATTCAGTCAGCAATGCTGTCCGAAGACAACAAATCAATGAATATTTGTATAATTCATGTGCCTGAAGCCTGGCTTAAACGTTAGCTTAATTTCAAAACCGGTCTTCCAGGGATTTTCTGATTACCGGAGGAGTTGTAAGTCCTCTGTCCCCTTCGGTCAGCCAGTTACGCTCTTCAAAACGGTGAACAATTTTATCGATTGTTTCCCGCGGGACACTAAGGTTCTGAATAATAGGAGTTTATTGCTAATCTTCTTAAATAGCCATTTTTATTCCGGGACATTCATTAATATCCCAGTGTGAAATCCTTTTCCGTCGCAGGGATACCTTCTTTCATCCACTGAGGCATTGGCTCACCTTTAAGATAATGGGCAAAGAACTGTGACATTCGTTTCTGGAAATCCACTCTATTCGGATGTTTCAAAGGCCAGTGCGGCTCTCCGTTGTAATTAAGCAGCCATGAGGGTTTTCCAAGCCTGCGCATTGCAATAAAAAACTCAATTCCCTGCCACCAGGGCACATGTCCGTCCTTATCATTTGACATTATTAATATCGGTGTGTTTATTTTATCAATGGCGAACAATGGTGAATTTTCCCAGTATAGATGTGGAGCTTCCCATATTGTTGCTCCTATCCGGCTCTGCTGATGTTCATACTGGAATGATCTGTTCAGTCCTGTTTCCCATCTTATGCCCCCATAGGCACTGTACATATTCACTACCGGAGCCCCCGATTCTATAGCAGCAAACAGATCTGTACGGGTGGCCAGATATGCGACCTGATAACCACCCCATGAATGGCCCTGTGCGCCAATTCGCTTCACATCAACAAATCCATTTTCTATCAGCGACATTATCCCCGGGATGACACAATTGAAAGCGCTCTGACCCGGATATCCGTCCTTGTAATATACATCAGGATTGAAGATAAGATATCCGTTGCTTGTGTAATAATGGTAATCAATCGTCGATCGTCCCGGTTCAGGAATATGATGGCTGTAAAGCCCTGAAGAACTTTTCTCATAAAAATTGACTATCATCGGATATTTCAGAGAGGGATTAAATCCTTCAGGTTTGTAAAGCAGTCCTTCAATCTCCTTTCCGTCAAGGGATGTCCACCTGACAAGCTCAGCAGTGCCCCTGTAATAGTCCTTATGCTGAGGATTGGCAGTGGTGATCTGCTTCCTGTCCTTAAATGAGAGATCGGTAATATAATAATCGGGAAACATATCAAATGTTTCCATTGTACAGATCACAGATGATGAATTCCTTGCTTTTACCGGACTTCCGATACGGAAATCCCCACCCATGAGTTCAGAAGGAGGATTCTTTTTCCTGAGATCCAATGACCAGATGGAACTTCCTTTTGTTTTCTCATTAAAAGCCATAAGATATTGTAAAACAGATGGATCAATATAGTCATTTTCAGTATCAAAGTCGATGAGGCTGTA